>NZ_JBDNJQ010000389.1:0-1112 GCF_051172895.1 Nostoc sp. CALU 1950
AAGAAGGCTTCTTAGTTGTACTGAGTTTTTTCATAAATCAAATATGAGTCCTATAGCTTGCGAATTCTGCTTTTTAAAGTCGCCCAACACTTTTCAATCCAATTGAGGTCTGGCGAGTAGGGCGGCAGGTAAACTAGCTGACACCCGGCGGCTTCAATTAATTGGGCAATCCGACCGCCATGATGAAACGTCGCATTATCTACTTTCGGACAAGTCTAATGCAGTGTTGGCAATTAATTTCTTAAAGATTCGGATGTAATCTGAGACAGATTAGCATATTTCCAATTGCCACCCTTTGTTATGTATAGTTCGTAAATGTTTCCATCCGTACCAACATAAGCCACCTGTTTACTATTAAAAGTCTTTGAATCATAGCTGCTAATTACACTAACTGCTCGTGGCGCACCACCAGCAATCTGAGACAGATTAGCATATTTCCAATTACCATCCTTTGTTGTGTAGAGTTCGTAAATGTTTCCATCCTTGCCAACATAAGCCACCTGCTTACTATTAAATACCTGTGAATCATAGCCAATAATTCTACCAACTGCTGCGGGTGCGCCACCGACAAGCTGAGATAAATTAGCATATTTCCAATTGCCATCCTTTGTTATGTATAGTTCGTAAATGTTTCCATCCGTACCAACATAAGCAACCTGCTTACTATTAAATACCTGTGAATCATAGCCAGTAATTCCACCAACTGCTGCGGGTGCGCCACCGACAAGCTGAGATAAATTAGCATATTTCCAATTACCATCCTTTGTTGTGTATAGTTCGTAAATGTTTCCATTCTTACCAATATAGGCAACTTGCTTACTATTAAATACCTGCGAATCATAACCACTAATTCCACTAACCGCTGCGGGTGCGCCACCGACAAGCTGAGACAGATCAGCATATTTCCAACTGCCACCCTTTGTTATGTATAGTTCGTAAATGTTTCCATTCTTACCAACATAGGCAACCTGCTTACTATTAAAAGTCTTTGAATCATAACCACTAATTCCACCAACCGCTTCGGATGCACCACCAGCAATCTGAGATAAATTAGCAAATTTCCAACTGCCACCCTTTGTTATGTATAGTTCGTAAATGTTTCCATTCTTACC
>NZ_JBDNJQ010000390.1:0-1097 GCF_051172895.1 Nostoc sp. CALU 1950
TTTTTTTTTTGTTTTGGGGTCTTTGTGTGGGCCTAACGTAAATCGATGACGCGTGAATTTTCCGAGGGTCAAAACCAATTTCAAAACTTTGAAGTCGCTATCGCTAACCTGGGGAATTTTGCGGCGGGAGACGCGGCGAAGCCGTCGTCGTTCGCTTGCGTCAGCAAGCAGTCAAGGACATGGGGAATATTGGCGATCGCGGACACCGCTTCGCGGTAAAAGGAGTTATGCCAGAAATAAACAAAAAGGCATAACTAATTTAGGGAACCTGGGAAGGTTGAGAACGCTTTGGGTGGCGATCGCTGGCAAACTGTTAGACTACGCGGATAACTAGTTATAAAACATGATAACCCGTCGTGCAACCATGCTAACCAGTTAATGCAGATATACTAACAGTTATGCAACTATACTAACTAGTTAATGCAGAGATAACTTGTTGACGTAAATATGTAACCAGTTAATGCAGACATAACCAAATGCATTCTTAACAGGTTAACGCAAACATAACAGGTGTGTCCGTTAATTTAAATTAACGGACACACCTGTTATGTTTGCGTTAACCTGTTAAGAATGCATTTGGTTATGTCTGCATTAACTGGTTACATATTTACGTCAACAAGTTATCTCTGCATTAACTAGTTAGTATAGTTGCATAACTGTTAGTATATCTGCATTAACTGGTTAGCATGGTTGCACGACGGGTTATCATGTTTTATAACTAGTTATCCGCGTAGTCTAACAGTTTGCCAGCGATCGCCACCCAAAGCGTTCTCAACCTTCCCAGGTTCCCTAAATTAGTTATGCCTTTTTGTTTATTTCTGGCATAACTCCTTTTACCGCGAAGCGGTGTCCGCGATCGCCAATATTCCCCATGTCCTTGACTGCTTGCTGACGCAAGCGAACGACGACGGCTTCGCCGCGTCTCCCGCCGCAAAATTCCCCAGGTTAGCGATAGCGACTTCAAAGTTTTGAAATTGGTTTTGACCCTCGGAAAATTCACGCGTCATCGATTTACGTTAGGCCCACACAAAGACCCCAAAACAAAAAAAAAAGAACTATCGGCAACCATAGATTACCACACCAGAAACTCGACGATT
>NZ_JBDNJQ010000391.1:0-1086 GCF_051172895.1 Nostoc sp. CALU 1950
TAAGTAGCTAAACAAAATTAATTACATAATTTTTACCAAACTCTCGAAGAATCTTTTCCACAGATGCTACAAAAGTTTGCCAATTTTTGTAAGCATCAATTTCAATCCATTGATACTTGATGAATCGCCACAAAATTTCAATCAAATTTAACTCAGGTGAATAGGAGGGTAATTGAAAGATGGTAAGACCGCGTTCTGACCATTCTTCAATTTTATCAAGAATAATCCCACTGGTATGAATAGAGGATTGATCAACAACAATCACGGTCGGTTTATCTACCTGAGGAAAGAACGCATCAATGCAAGCAATAATTACATCCGAATTAATACTTTGAGTTGAAACATAAGTTTCAAGGTGATTATTTCGATTCATGATTCCTAAAACATTCAAGCGCGAACTACGGCGACTAGGAATAGTTAAATACTCTCCAATATCTTGCCATCCATAAGGAACAGAAGGAATGAGACAAAATCCGGTTTCATCTAAGTAATATAAATTAATTTTACCTTCGGATTCTAATCGTTTAAACTCTGTTAACTGTGCTGATTTTTCCTTGTATTCTATAGGGTCTGGCTCTCCTCCAACATCTCGTCGCATTCTATGCCAACTCATATAAAAATTTCTCAATATTCTTTTAATGGTTTCAGTGCTAACTTCAATATCCCATTCTGATTTAATCTTTTGTCGCGTCTTTTTTAGTTGTCTTGGTTCTTGTTTCGCCCACTCTCTAATTTCTGCTTCTTGTTCTGGCCTAAATATTCGTTTTCTCCCTCTCCCCGGTTTATTATACAGTCCTACCATTCCCTCCGATTCCCAACGATTTATCCAGTTATATATTGTCTTATAACTAACATTAAATGTTCTCATTAATTTTTCTAATTCTATTCCTTGACAGGCTAGCATTAAGAAATGCGCTCTTTGCCGCACCTGATGATATCGACTTTGGCGATAGATGCGCTCCAGTAGTTTCAAAGAAAGCGGATTGATTTCTCTTAAAAAAATCATTTAAATCCTAATTATTATCTAAGCAAATCCTAGATCATATTGTATATTGATTTGTGTAATTAATTTTGTTTGATTACTTA
>NZ_JBDNJQ010000392.1:0-1062 GCF_051172895.1 Nostoc sp. CALU 1950
AGGAACGTGGATTAAATAAGATCCAGAAATTGAGGATGCAATGATAGGCTGAAGTTATCTATAGGTATCCTGTGTGTGATATGAATTCCTACTCATCCGAAGTCGAAGCAAAAATGCAACGTCTTTACCAGTCCTTATCAGAGAAAGATCGTCGTCGTTATGCAGCGATTGAAGCTCTAAAACTGGGATGGGGGGGAATTAACTACATCAGTCAACTATTTGGGTGTGATGACGACACCATTCGGTTTGGGTTGAAGGAACTGGAAGATGAAACAGCGATGAACATGAGTGAGATTCGTCGCAGTGGAGGGGGACGCAAGTCTAAGGTTGAAACTATCGAGGGATTAGATGCGGCATTTCTAAAAGTACTTGCTGAACATACGGCAGGCTCACCAATGGATGAAACAGTGAAATGGACTAACCTAACTCGACAAGAAATCGCTCTGCTTTTGACTGTGGAGGGAATCAGTGTTAGTGTCACCGTCGTAGACCAACTGCTTGAACGTTACCACTACCGTAAACGCAAAGCTCACATTCGGCTGGCAACAGGGGAACATCCACAGCGTAATGAACAGTTTGAAAACATTGAACACATCAAAGTGTCTTATCAGGCCGCAGGCAATCCGGTTTTGAGCATGGATACAAAAAAAAAGAATTGATTGGAAAGTTGTATCGTCAGGGACGAATGTATACAACTGAAGAGATTGAGGTATTCGACCATGATTGGAAATCTCTGGCGGATGGAGTGGCGATTCCACATGGCTTGTATGACCTGACACAAAACGTTGGTTATATCCAGATTGGTACTAGCCATGATACGGGTGAATTTGCCTGTGATTCCATTCGCTATTGGTGGCAAAACTATGGTGTGGTGCATTATCGGTCTGCGAGTTCGATTCTCCTGATGTGTGACGGTGGTGGCAGCAATAGTTCCCGACAATATTTGTTCAAACAAGATTTGCAAGCCTTGGTCAACGAACTCGGTATTGAAATCCGCATTGCTCACTATCCCCCTTACACTTCCAAATACAACCCTATTGAGCATCGGCTGTTTCCACATCT
>NZ_JBDNJQ010000393.1:0-1052 GCF_051172895.1 Nostoc sp. CALU 1950
GGGATGGAGGCAGGGGGGCAGGGGGGCAGGGGGGAATAATTCTTGATTGTTTCTCTGCTCTAAATTTCCCCACCGTTCACTAATACCTTGCTGAACTGCTGGCGGTAATGAAGCGAAATATTCTTGATATTCTTCCCAAGAAACACTTTGGTGTACCGGAAGCGATTCTCTACCTTCTGGATCGTTGGTTACACCATCTGTCAGCCGTTGAATCAACTCGTCTCCTTGAGCAGGTGGATTTTCTACTTCATACCCAGCCTGATGTAAAGCTTGCAGGATTTCTACACAACTAGCTGGAGTGTCGAGTCCCACACCATTGGCGAGGCGGCCATTGCGGTTGGGGTAGTTTGCCAGAATTAAGGCAATTCGCCGTTCTTGGGGTGGTTTAGAACGTAGGCGCGCCCAATTTGCTGCTAGTTTAGCAACGAACTCGATGCGATCGCTCACTGGTTCATAAATTACCACATCTGTTTCTAAATGGGGATTACGAGTTTGTAATGCTTTAAAAGACACAGCACGAGTAATAATCCGCCCATCTACTTCTGGTAGCGCCACATTCATCCCAATATCGCGGGGAGAAAGCCCTTGAAATTGTGACTCCCACTGCTCAATTGACCCGCCACTGAGGATTACCTGCAACACAGGCACATCTAATTTTTCCCACAGTTCAGTTTGGGGTGTTTCGCTTTCTAAGCGTGCTAAAGAAAAACTGGTGGTATTTAGCAGCACAGCTATTGATTCGGCTTCTTTGGGTTGAAAAAATTCAATCAACTCAGCTTGAACATCGGGTTCACGCAATGAGGAAACAAACACTGGCACTGGTTGTAAATTTTTCTGTACCAAAGCTTCGCATAAAGCATCAATTACTTTAGTGTTTCCCGCTAAATAATGAGCGCGGTAGAAAAGGATGCCGATTTTGGGGATTGGGGATTGGGGACTGGGGACTGGGGATTGGGGATTGGGGATTGGGGATTGAGAGATTTGAGATTCTAAGGTAGATTCATCCAGTTCCGAGGTGGATGAACGGAGTTCTGAGGTGGATTCATCCAGTT
>NZ_JBDNJQ010000394.1:0-1036 GCF_051172895.1 Nostoc sp. CALU 1950
TATAGCGTTTATTAGTCTGGTGAAGTACAGTAACAAGAATGGGTAAACCAGTTATAAATATCATTTAACGAGACTTGATTAAAAGCACTTTCAATTGCTTTTGCTAAGTCTGGATAACTTCTAGCTTCAATAGAACGTAGTAAATTTTTAATTTTTGACCAACAGTTTTCAATTGGTGAAAAATCAGGAGAATATGGTGGTAAATAAATCAATTTAGCTCCAGCAGATTCGATTATTTTCTCAATGTCTCCACCTTTATGAATTGAACAATTATCCATGATTACATAAGCGCCTTTCCACAGCTTTGGAACTAATTTTTGAGAAATATAAGCCTCAAATGTCAGCCCGTCACATGCTCCTAAAATACTATATTGACTAATCACGCCTTTGAGAGCAATCGCTCCAATTATGGAGACATTTTTACAGCGTTTTTGAGGTCGTGAGCCATGCGCTCTTTTACCTTTTTTAGAACGAGCGGAGTGTCTTATTAAAGATAGATTAGCTCCTGCTTCGTCAAGAAATACAAGGTTTTCCGTCGGTATCCCATGAAGTTGAAGCCAGAACTGTACTCTTAATAATTGAACTCTTTCAGTCTCTTTTTCTGCGGCGTGCAATGTTTTTTTTTAAGGCTTATTTCTATCCTCTGTAACATCCTGTCTACCGTAGAGATACCAATTGTTATTCCTGTTTTTTCTTGGAGAATGAAGCGAATTTCTTTCAAGGTGGCATCATTCTTAGCTTCAACTATTTCTTCAAGAATCTTAATTTGTTCTTCATTGAGCTTCGGAGGAGTTTGTTTTGTCCTAACTTTAGGAGCGATACTTGCTGTTTCTCTATATTGCTTTAGTAATTTCTCAATAAAACCTAAACTGACACAAAATTTCTTTGCTAATTGACGTTGTGATATTCCACCTGACAAGTATGTATCAAATATTTTTTGGCGAAAGTCGAGGGAATATGGTTTCATTTTTACCCTTGAGTAGATACACTGATTTATTTTAATTAGTGTACTTCATTAGACTGGTAAACGCTATAT
>NZ_JBDNJQ010000395.1:0-1034 GCF_051172895.1 Nostoc sp. CALU 1950
TATAGCGGTTATCAGTCTTCTGAAGTACAGTAGCAGCAGTGAGTAAACCAACCCAGCAAATTCTCTATCGTCACTTCTGCGAATGCCGCATCTAATGCGTTGAGTAAATCAGGATAGGTTCTTGCACCGATGCGACGGAGAATGTTCTTAATCTTAGACCAACAGTTCTCAATCGGTGAAAAATCGGGTGAGTAGGGAGGGAGATAAATGAGGCGAGCACCGGCAGCGATGATCAAGGCTTCAAGTTCGTCACTTTTATGAATCGAGCAGTTATCCATGATCACGACTGCACCAGGCCAAAGTTGAGGTACGAGCTTTTGTGAGATGAAGGCATCAAAGGTCAAGGCATCGATAGAACCTAAAGCACTCCATTGGGTGAGCAGTCCTTTCAAGCTAATGGCACCAATTACCGAGACATTTCTCCCTTTGCGGTTGGGCTTTGGAGCATAGGCCCGAAAGCCTGATAAGGCGCGGGCACATTTGCGAATGAAGGAGAGATTAACCCCCGATTCATCTAAGAAAATCAGATTTTCCACGGGTATCCCCCTCAAAAGTTTCCAGTACTCAAATCGGGCCAATTGGACTTCATCAGTTCCCTTTTTCGTAGGGTGGAGACTTTTTTTTGAGGTTTAGGTTGAGTTTCCGACGAACCATCCGATTCACCGTAGCCACCCCAATTAACACCTCTGTTTTCTCATAAAGTCGTTCCCGCAATTCGCTTAACGTCGCATCGGGCTGTGCTGCGACGAGTTGACCCAGGATTTCGAGCTGTTCGGCATTCAACTTTGTTGGCGTCTGCTCAGTCCGCACCTTTTGGCTAATCGTGCCGAATTCACGATGGCGTTTAAGTAAATTTTGGACAAAACTTAAGGTGACACCAAAGTTTTTAGCCAGTTTTCGCTGGGAAATGTCACCGCAAGCATAAGCATCAACAACTTTCTGACGCAAGTCGAGAGAGTAGGCTTTCATAGCGACCAGTTAACAGTAGAATTGCTCTCTCCTAAGTGTACTGAACTGGACTGATAACCGCTATA
>NZ_JBDNJQ010000396.1:0-1028 GCF_051172895.1 Nostoc sp. CALU 1950
GTGAGGCGATTAGCATAAAATTTGACCCATCAAAACTTTTCAAACAGCCTCTTAGCGTTATCTGGCTGGTGGAGAACTGCAATTCTATCGCTTGAGTACACTCCAATACGACAAGAATGGTTGAACGAAGACGGTGAGGAAATTCTTCGTCCTTATCCAGATGGTGATAAGTTTGAGGCAATTGCTGCTTCTTTTTACCCGATTTTACAGCAGTATTTCCCAACTTGAAGATTATGTCTAAAAAGAAAAGTAAAATTAAAAACAATAGTTACTAAGATGAATCAGCTAACAATCTCTGCCAAAATCGAAACTTATTTTTTGATTAAAAAGCTAGTTAACTTAATAGAAGCGCAAATATTGGAATTAGATGAAAATCTAGAATTAACTAGTGAAGAGATTTTTGAGATTGTCTGCCAAGAATTTCACCTAAATACTGATTTTCTAAAACAAGCTTTGGGTTGTAAATGTCCATTTGCTTTAATTGGTTTTATTAATGAATTAGAATTCAATGATTTTTCTCATTATTCTGTTATTATCGAAGACTCAAATATGTATAGTCAAAATGTCAACCAACCAGCCATTTAGGGACTTCCAGAAAATAAACTATTCCATTCTCTGCTTCTGCTGGAAGGGATGGCATCTACCCAACCACAGCATAAGTCTTTCAGCGTTCATGTGACAAAAAAGGAATTATGACTAAATATTTCAACGAGAAAACAAAGCAGCCCTGCATAATTATCGAACACAGTATTGCAAACGCCCCTTATTGCTTGGTTGAGTATGCGGGCGGCATACGCACAACTGAGCATTTTGCAAATTTGAAGAGAATCAAGGTTGAAGTTATAAGATACGAAAAAGGGCGAATAGGAATTTTATATAATGAGAATTACTGAGATTTACGTTAGGAATAATTGTTTAGTATTTTGTGCCGATGATGGATGTAAATCAATTTATCATTTATCAAATATTATTATAGATACAGGCTTATCAATAGATTCGCTCTCTCCCGAAAACCTACCAGAATCAAG
>NZ_JBDNJQ010000040.1:0-50776 GCF_051172895.1 Nostoc sp. CALU 1950
ACGCGATGAATCGCCGTCTCTACAAAGGGCTAACTATTGTAGAGACGGCGATTCATCGCGTCTTTGTTTATCGCGTCTTTGTTATATTGCGGAAAACACCGAAATGAGAAAGCATTTAAGCCTTTTGAGAAAGCAATATCTCCTTTTGCTTGCTAAATCTACCGAAATGAGAAAGCATTTAAGCATTTTGAGTAAGCAATACCTCTTTTTGCTTGCTAAATTTACCGAAATGAGAAAGCATTTAAGCTTTTTGAGTAAGCAATTAGGCATTTTGAGAAAGCATTTAAGTATTTTGAGAAAGCAATTAGGTATTTTAAGAAAGTAATTAAGCATTTTGATAAAGTAATCAGCAAATATACTCGATGATTGAAAATCTCAATTGCATCTAAATAAGTCGGCGTTTAGATAACTCAATAACTTTCCGTAGTATCTCTGAAGCTTAAGCAAGCATAAAGGATTTATAAAGTATCAAAAGCATGGTTAAAATTTAACTCCTATAAATAGGGTTTCTTTAAGTCCGCCAGCGCGGACTTAATTTTTAGAGCCACAGATTTATTTTCTGAGTGGCAAATTTACTATGCTCTTTTTTTATTCTTCAAGCATAGGAAATTATGTCGCTTAATTTTCAACGAACACGCGATTTACTCTATAACTTCCAATTTAGTGATTTGTTTATTGAGGAATTAGGTTGGTCGCAACCCTCAAGACAAAAACCTGTAACTTTAAAAATTGATAATAAGAAATATCAATACCAGAAGATTGCTGAACTTTCGGGTGTTGCAATCTTTGAAGTCACCGCAGCAGATGGGAAAATACCAGAGGCTAAGGTTAGAGATGAGATTTACAAAGAAATTAATAAGCTGATAGCTGAAAACCTTCTAATTTTTATTACCGAAGAACGCACACGGAGTCTTTGGTATTGGGTGAAAAGAGAAGGAAGTAAAACCTCTGTTCGTGACCACTTATATGTGAAAGGTCAACCAGGAGACTTATTTTTAAGCAAGCTTGGTTCTTTAGTTATTGATATTACTGAATTAGAGCATGGGGAACCGACTGTTGTCGAAATTGCTTATAAGCTACAACGCGGTTTTGATGTTGAGCCAGTAACTAAGAAGTTTTACAAGGAATTTCAAGAACAACATCAGAAGTTTTTGCTGTTTGTGAAAGGAATTGATAATGAGATAGATAGACGTTGGTATACATCGGTAATTCTGAATCGCCTGATGTTTGTTTATTTTCTCCAGCGTAAGGGTTTTATTGATAACAAAGATTTAAATTATTTGCAAAATAAGCTTGAGCAAAGTAAACAAAAAGGTGAAGATCATTTTTATGGTGAATTTCTCAAGGCTTTGTTTTTTGAAAGCTTTGCAAAACCTGAGATTGAACGCGATTTATCTGTACAAGAATTGGTAGGTAAGGTTAAATACCTGAATGGTGGATTATTTCTCAAGCATCATATTGAAGATAAATATCAAATCTCTATAGTTGATGAAGCATTTGAGCAAGTTCTAGATTTATTTGCGCGTTATTCTTGGAATTTGGATGATACGCCGGAAGGGAAAGACGATGAGATAAATCCTGATGTCTTAGGATATATTTTTGAGAAATACATTAATCAAAAAGCTTTTGGAGCCTATTATACTAGACCACAAATTACAGAATATCTCTGTGATAGAACTATACACAAGTTAATTGTAGACCGCGTAAATGATGCGCTGTCTGATCAGTATAAGCCATTTGAGGATATCAACGAACTTCTTATCAAACTGGATACAAATGTTTGTCGTCTACTAATGGAAGATATTCTTCCTAATTTATCAATTCTTGACCCGGCTTGCGGTTCTGGTGCTTTTCTTGTGGCGGCGATGAAGACGCTTATCCAAGTTTATAGTGCGGTGTTCGGAACAATTAAATTGATGGATGATGGTATTCTCAAAACTAAGCTTGAAGAGATAGAAAATTTTCATCCATCACTACCTTATTTTATCAAAAAGCGGATTGTTTCTGATAACCTCTATGGTATAGACATCATGGAGGAAGCTACAGAAATTGCTAAACTGCGTCTTTTCTTAGCGTTGGTTTCTTCTGCTAATGATGTGGAAGAGTTAGAGCCTTTGCCTAATATTGATTTTAATATTATGGCGGGTAATTCGTTGATTGGATTGATTAAAGTAGATGATACGGCTTTTGATGCAGTGGGAAATTCTCTACAAGGAAATCTATTACAGTCTTTAGCCGCAGATAATTATAAGAAGATTTTAGAAGAAAAGAATAAATCTGTTGAGTTGTACAAAAAACACGCTTTTTTACCGAAAGCTTTACCAGATACAGATACACCTCAAGATACTCGATTGATACACCTCCGCAAAAATATTGAACAACTCAATAAACAATCGCAAGAAAAATTAAATCTTTTGCTGTTGGATGAGTTTAGTAAGCGTTTGGGTATCAAGTACGAAGAGGTTCAGTTAACTGGAAAATCACAGAAGCGTGTTTTGAAGGTTGAAGATATTGCAGCTTTGAAGCCGTTTCACTGGGGTTATCATTTTAACGAGGTTTTAGAACGCGGTGGTTTTGATGCAATTATTACTAATCCGCCGTGGGAGATATTTAAGCCACAGGCGAAAGAGTTTTTTGCACAGCATAATGAATTGGTGACGAAGAACAAGATGGATATTAAGGATTTTGAGAAAGAGCAGAATAAACTCTTACAAAATCCAATAATTGCTAGTACTTGGTTAGAATATCAAAGTCAATATCCTTATGTCAGCGCTTATTATCGTTCATCTGAACAGTATAAAAATCAGATTTCTATTGTGAATGGTAAAAAAGCAGGTACGGATATTAATCTCTATAAGCTGTTTACGGAACAGTGTTTTAATCTTTTGCGTTCAGGCGGTGAGTGCGGAATTGTAATTCCTAGTGGGATTTACACTGATTTGGGGACTAAGCAATTGCGGGAAATGTTGTTTAGTCAAACTAAAGTTACTGGACTTTTTTGCTTTGAGAACCGCAAAACTATTTTTGAAGAAGTTGATAGCCGTTTTAAGTTTGTTGTTCTTACTTTTTTTAAAGGTAGTTCAACAACTGAGTTTCCATCGGCATTTATGCGTCATGATGTGCATGAACTTGAAAAGTTTCCTAGTAAAGATAGTTTGCAGATTAATGTTAATATGGTTTGTAAACTATCACCTGATACGTTGTCTGTAATGGAGTTTAAGAATGAAGTAGATATCCGCATAGCTGAGAAAATGACTCAGTTTCCTTTATTAAGTAAAAAGTTTGAGGATAAGTGGAATTTAATCTTTCATAATGAATTTCACATGACTAATGATAGCCATCTCTATTTTAAAGAGCAAAAACCAGAGATGCTTCCATTATATGAAGGTAAAATTTTTCATCAATTCACTCATCAATGGGGTAAACCTAAGTATTGGCTGAATGAAACTGAAGCAGTTAAACAGTTGTTATCACTACGTCAAAAACATATAGATAAAATTATTAAAAATCTTTATATTAAATTACCTGATAATTTAGAAATAGCTCTTGATTATAAATCTTATAGATTAGCTTTCCGTGATATAGCGGCTAGCACTAATGAGCGTTCTATGATTATGACTATATTGCCAAAAAACGTTTTTTGTCCGCATACAGTTTCTCTAGAGCAAGTTTATGATGTTCGTGTCGAAGACGGAAAAATTAACCCTAATTACCAATTAATCAGCAATGCTGAAAAACTTTATATTTGTACAATAATGAATTCGTATATTATAGATACCTATTTAAGACGAAGTATTACTAATCATCTTTCATTCTTTTTCGTATATGCAACACCAGTCCCACGTTTAACAAAAAACGATCGCAACTTCAACGATATTGTACAACGCGCCGCCAAACTCATCTGCACCACACCAGAATTTGACGAACTCGCGCAAGAAGTCGGTTTAGGTTCCCATCAACAAGGCGTTACCGACGAAGCAGAACGCGCCAAACTCCGCGCCGAACTCGATGGAATGGTAGCACATCTTTACGGTTTAACCGAAGATGAATTTAGCTACATCCTCACTACCTTTCCGATTGTGAATGCAACCGTTAAAGAAGCAGCATTGTCAGCTTATCGTACCTTTGCCCCAATGTTTGCAAACTCAAAAATAGAACTGACGCAAAAGTAGACGCTGTAGAAGCGATTCATGATATTACTGTATTAAAGAATCTCAATATAATCTGATAACTACCAGCAATGCCTGTCCAACCATAAATTCAAGAGCATGTTGACTCGGCAGCTCAGTGCTAACATGGCCTTCGTTGACCACAATCCTCAATTAATGGAGATACCCATGAAAGAATTAATGAAACAGCCTTCATCTTGGCTACCAAATGGAATAAAACTTAATCTTTCTGATCAATTTCGCCCTTTTTCTTTTACTGAAGAATTACAATTTCGTCTAGAAGAACTATTAAAAAAAAATAAAGAAAATTTACTCAATCCAGATGAACAAGCAGAATTAGCTGGTTTATTGGAATTAGAAAAAATCTTCAGTTTTATCAACGCTCAACTTGCTTCTTAATTGTGGTTATTAACAATTTTGTTCGTTTAAATGTCCGTAAAAGGGCAAAATATTTGTGTGAATATTGTCACTCTCCAGAACGATCAAATGCAACACCCTTTACCATTGATCACATTATTCCTCAATCTTTAGGAGGATCGGACGACCTCAATAATTTGGCTTTAGCTTGTCATCGTTGTAATCAAAGACGGTATAATTTTACAACCGCAATTGATCCAGAAACACAAACAGAAGTTGCATTATTTAATCCAAGAAATCAAAATTGGTCAGATCATTTTATCTGGACAAAAAATAAGTTAAATATCATTGGCACAACTCCTATAGGTCGTGCAACTTGCAGTCGTTTTGATTTTAATGATCAAGACCACGATGATGGGTTTATTCTAAATTCCCGTCAACTTTGGTTAACAGCAGGTTGGCATCCACCTATTGGCGATCTATGTCAATAATAAAAGAAACAGCATTGTTAGTTTACCGTAACTACGATTATGTTTCGTTAAAATCGAATTGCTGCTATAAATACAACAATGTATTTAAATAAGGTGTAATAAATTACTATATAAATCCGGCAGCATTTACCTAGTCGTAATTTGAGAACCGTGCAAATTTATCCTCACTCCGAATTTAACCATAGCCGCGATCGCCGTGAACAGGGTTTGCAAAATTTGCTCGATCGCCTTGTTAAAACAATGCAGCGCGATGAGTTAGTCCGGCAAACAACAAATCAACTCAGAGAATCGCTTCAGGTTGATCGGGTGGTGTTGTATTATTTTTACAGTCAGTGGGAAGGTCAGGTGACTTTTGAATCTTTAAGTTCTCAAGAATTCTCAATACTTGGTTCCACTGGCCCAGATGATTGTTTTAACAACGAGTATGCTGCTTTATACTTAGCAGGACGGGTAAAAGCGATCGCTGATATTGAATTAGAGCCAATCCAGCCTTGTCACCGCGATTTTCTCCGCAATATGCAGGTTCGCGCCAACTTGGTTGTACCAATTATCATTCCTAGAGGATTATGGGGATTGCTAGTAGCACATCACTGTCAAGGGCCTCATGATTGGTCGCCATTAGATATAGAAATGATGCAAGCAGGGGCACAAACTCTAGCAACAGATAGTAATATTCTGGAGAGCTAAAATAATTCGTCATTTGTCATTTGTCATTTGTCATTTGTCATTTGTAATTCGTAGTTAAAAGGGCGGTTAGAAACCGCGTCTACACAGACAAAACCCACCTCCGTGGGTTTGAAACCCTCAATTTTTTCTAGATAAGGAGAAAGAATTATGAAATTTGGTTACACGGTCATCTGGGTAGACGATGTAGTTAAAACAGTTGAGTTTTACGAAAAAGCCTTTGGTCTAGTTCGTCGCACTCTCCAGGATAAAGGACAATCTACGTGGGCGGAAATCGAAACTGGAAACACCACGCTAGCTTTCTCTTCTAGTAGCGAAGCACAAAAGTTATTTCCTGGTGGTTTCCATCCTAACGACGCTACACAACCACCGCCATTAATCCAGATATCATTTATCACTCCTGATGTTGGTAGCGCTTACATGAGAGCGATCGGGGCTGGCGCAAAAGTATTAGATGCTCCTAAAACGCAGCCTGGGGGAAAAACTATTGCTCGTGTGCGTGATCTCAATGGCGTGTTGGTGTCGTTGGTGAGTGGCTAAGTAGCAAGTTGCTTTGAACACGATTAATTAGGCAAGCGATCGCTTGATACAGAAAAAACGCGATCGCAGTTCTGAATCTCCGTTCCGAGTCAAGGCTCTGCTTCTACTCCCAACGCTGTTAACTGAACTGCTAACCATTGCACACGGCTTTACTCCTGAGCCAGGGTTCGCACTTCTTCCACTGGCAATCCCAAAGCTTGAGCAATCTGTTCGATGCTCAAATTCATTTGCAATAATCGGGGTATGGCATCTCTTCTAGCTTGTTCTGCAAGTTCAGCCCGTTGGCGTTCTTGTTCTGCTCGTTGCCTTTCTTGCTCGGCGTTGCGAGAAATTTCTGTATAAGTTAAAAACCGTTCTCCATCAGGGCGATATAGCTGCAAACCCTCTGATGATGGAACAAACCGAATTTTTAACCGAGGACTCACCCAATCTTCCATTTGGGGGATGACATCTAACCCATCTTCACTACGCAACCATCCACGCAAATTATTTTTCTCAGGATCGTAAATGTAATACTCTTCCACGCCATAGCGGTCATAGAAAAGTAATTTCTTGTCCATTTCAGTTTGGGTGTTGCTGGGAGAAAGAATTTCAAACACTACTTGTGGTGCAATTCCTTCCTCTTTCCATTGTTGGTAGCAGAGGCGATCGCCTTTTGGTCTACCCAATACCACCATCACATCTGGGGCGTTAACAATTTTGTTGCGTCCCTCTACTGGATACCAAAACAAATCGCCAGCGACAAATACATTTGGATCGTCCGCAAATAGACACTCGATATTCTGCTTAAGTTCTACAATCCAGCCAAACTGTATGGTACTGTTAGCAATTGGTTGTCCGTCACTATCTGGGTAGATGACCTCTGGCTGGGTCGGCGGTTGGATTTGCAATACCATAGCTTCGCCCTCAGAAGGATATTTAATCGAGATGCTTCCAAATTAGCAGACTCTTAAGGATGTCTGCGGCATGAATCTGGAAGGATAACTAATTAAAACAGTACGATTGTTCTACTATAAACTAATTAAAGATAGTATTATTAAGGACTGTTTCATAAGAAACTCCTTCTTCGCCGCCCAATATGTCAGACCAACAGCTAGCAGCATCCTTGAATGGACATCTTCCCAACCCCAGCCACAACAGCCAGAATACCATTCGGATTCGGGGTGCTAGGCAGCATAATCTGAAAAATATTGACTTGGAATTGCCACGCGATCGCCTAATTGTATTTACTGGCGTTTCTGGCTCTGGTAAGTCTTCCCTAGCCTTTGATACCATTTTCGCTGAAGGGCAACGTCGCTACGTGGAATCCCTCAGCGCCTACGCACGGCAATTTCTCGGACAGTTGGATAAGCCGGATGTGGAGGCGATTGAAGGTTTAAGTCCAGCAATTTCTATTGACCAAAAGTCAACGTCTCATAACCCGCGTTCCACTGTGGGTACGGTGACGGAGATTTACGATTATTTGCGGCTATTGTTTGGTCGGGCTGGTGAACCCCATTGTCCGATATGCGATCGCTGTATTGCACCCCAGACAATCGATGAGATGTGCGATCGCATCATGGAATTACCAGATCGCACCCGCTTCCAAATTCTTGCACCCGTTGTCCGGGGGAAAAAGGGCACACATCGTAAGCTTTTGTCAAGTCTTGCTTCTCAAGGTTTTGTCCGCGTGCGAATCAATGGTGAGATCCGCGAACTGTCAGATTCCATTGAATTGGATAAAAACTTTACCCACACCATCGAAGTGGTAATTGACCGCTTGGTGAAAAAAGCTGATATCCAAGAGCGTTTGGTTGATTCCCTGTCTACGTGTCTCAAGCAATCGGGTGGGATTGCAGCCATTCTGGTGAGTCTGCTTGGCGACGACGGACAAGAAAAAGAAGAAGAATTAGTATTTTCGGAAAACTTTGCTTGTCCAGAACATGGCGCGGTAATGGAGGAACTATCACCTCGATTGTTCTCCTTTAACTCGCCTTATGGTGCTTGTCCGCACTGTCATGGAATCGGGACTTTAAGAAGATTTGCGCCAGATTTGATAGTACCTGACTGGGAAGCGCCAGTTTATGCTGCGATCGCGCCTTGGTCAGAAAAAGATAATTCTTATTATCTGGAATTACTCTATAGCGTCGGACAGATTTATGGGTTTGAATTACAGACAAATTGGAGCAAGCTGACAGAAGAACAGCAGCAAATTATTTTGTTTGGCGAGAAAGATGAACGAGCCGCAGAAGCACAGAGGAAGCAGAGTTTTAAAGGTGCTATTCCAATTTTGCAACGGCAGTATGAGGGTGGTTCGGAATTAGTTAAGCAAAAATTAGAGCAGTATTTAATTGATCAACCTTGTGAAGTTTGTCATGGAAAACGGTTAAAACCGGAAGCTTTGGCGGTGAAATTGGGTCAATATGGAATTTTAGAATTAACTAGCGTCTCAATTCGGGATTGTCGAGAGAGAATTGAGCAATTTCAATTGAGCGATCGCCAGTTACAAATTGCTGATTTAGTCCTGCGAGAAATCAAAGCCAGATTGCAATTTTTGTTAGATGTCGGTTTAGATTATCTTACCCTTGATCGTCCAGCCATGACCCTTTCCGGTGGCGAAGCCCAACGGATTCGTCTAGCAACGCAAATTGGTTCTGGTTTAACGGGAGTTCTCTACGTTTTAGATGAACCGAGTATTGGTTTGCATCAAAGAGATAATGGTAGGTTGCTCAAAACCTTAACTAAGTTGCGCGATTTGGGTAATACATTAATTGTCGTTGAACACGATGAAGAAACAATTCGTGCCGCTAACTATATAGTTGATATTGGCCCTGGTGCAGGAATTCACGGCGGAAATATTATCGCCCAAGGTGATTTTGAGGCGTTATTAGCAGCAGAAGATTCTTTGACGGGTGCATATTTATCAGGAAGGCGAGTAATTACCACACCAGCAGAACGCCGAGAAGGAAATGGGCGCAGTTTGGGAATTAAAAATGCCCATCGCAACAATTTACAAAATATAGATGTAGACATTCCGCTAGGTAAACTCGTCTCCATTACTGGTGTGTCTGGTTCTGGCAAATCTACCCTGATTAACGAGTTACTCTACCCATCTCTGCAACACCATTTAACCAAGAAAGTCCCTTTACCAAGACATTTGGATAAAATTCAGGGATTAAACGCGATTGATAAAGCGATCGTTATCGATCAATCTCCCATTGGACGCACACCACGTTCTAACCCTGCAACTTACACAGGAATTTTCGATGCGATTCGGGATGTATTCTCCCAAACAGTGGAAGCCAAAGCTAGGGGTTACAAACCTGGACAATTTTCCTTCAACGTTAAAGGTGGACGTTGCGAAGCTTGTAGCGGACAGGGCGTGAATGTGATTGAAATGAACTTTCTCCCGGATGTTTACGTGCAATGCGAAATTTGTAAAGGTGCAAGATACAACCGCGAAACATTGCAGGTGAAGTACAAAGATAAGTCGATTTCTGATGTTCTCAGAATGACGGTTGAGGAAAGCTTAGACTTTTTCCAGAATATCCCCAAAGCGATCGCGCGTTTGCAAACTTTATTTGATGTCGGGTTGGGTTATGTCCAACTAGGACAACCTGCGACAACCTTATCTGGTGGTGAAGCGCAGCGGGTAAAATTGGCAACAGAACTATCTCGACGCGCCACAGGTAAGACGCTTTATTTAATAGATGAACCGACAACAGGGTTATCTTTTTACGATGTCCACAAATTATTGGATGTATTGCAACGATTGGTAGATAAAGGTAATTCAATATTAGTAATTGAACATAACTTAGATGTAATTCGTTGTTCTGACTGGGTGATAGATTTGGGGCCAGAAGGTGGCGACAAAGGCGGAGAATTGATTGCTGTGGGGACACCGGAGGAAGTTGCAAAAAATCCCAGGTCTTATACTGGGCAATATTTGCAGCAAGTGTTGCAGCAATATCCGGCGGTGAAGAAGTCGTAGAATGCTTTGGTGAAAGGTAACGCACCTTATGAGTACATTCAAGGTGTTAAATTTATGTAATATCATGTCCGGTTAATCAAGCCCAATAAAAATGTTCGTAGTAAGGACTAAAGTCCTGGCTTTGGGGACTGAAGTCCCCACTACAAGCTGTTTCTTATGGGTGATTTAGCGGAGATCATATAACAAAGTAGTCATGACTTTATGGCATTTTTGTTAAGTCAAAAAGCTGGAAGCATAAGCTTTTTCTATACGGAAAAGTTATGCTTCCACTCTCATCAATTAATGGAGAAGTTTAAGGTCTGAAGAATGGAGCTAAGCGGATTCGAACCGCTGACCCCCTCAATGCCATTGAGGTGCGCTACCAACTGCGCTATAACCCCTTAAAATCCATTATACATAATGGCTTAATTATTAGTACTTTGTCAAGCTTTTATGGAAACTAAATTTTAAATATCTCATCAAGCACCTAACACTCACTACGACACTTGCAACAAATAGGTCATACAGTGCCCCATCAAAAAGTAAACTACTAACATGGCAGCAGCAGCCAAAGCAACC
The DNA here is from genome assembly GCF_051172895.1 of Nostoc sp. CALU 1950. NCBI lineage: Bacteria > Bacillati > Cyanobacteriota > Cyanophyceae > Nostocales > Nostocaceae > Nostoc > Nostoc sp. CALU 1950. The sequence continues at coordinate 10,770 of NZ_JBDNJQ010000040.1, forward strand.
AATGTACCAGCCAACATGAGAGAAAATTCTTTACTCTCGTAGGCTCTTTCCATTAAGTGCAGCGACCACGCTACCAGGGCTACATCAAAAAGTAAAATAGGAAGCAACATATTTTTTAATATTTGTTAATACTTGTAAAATAATATTAACACCCTTTCAGGGAAGTGTGTCTAACCTCAGATAGATGTCATTAAATGCTAAATGGAGGTTTAGGAGATTAGTCTGACTGGCACATTGCGATCGCGCAAGTAATTCTTAATTTCTGCTACGCTTAATTGCCCGTAATGTAACAGGGATGCGAGTAATGCCGCTTCCGCTTTGCCTTGGGTTAGGGCAGTGTAGATATGTTCACAATTACCTGCACCACCAGAAGCAATAACTGGAATTTCTACAGCATCGGCGATCGCCCGTGTAATCTCGATGTCGTACCCAGCTTGGGTTCCATCCGCATCCATACTTGTAACTAGCAGTTCTCCGGCCCCCCGTTTTTCAACTTCTTGTGCCCAAAGTAGAGCATCTAAGCCTGTGTTTTCCCTGCCACCCCGCACATACACATCCCAACCTGGATTTTCCGGGTTATTTCTGCGTCTGGCATCAATAGCAACAACTATGCATTGATTCCCAAAGCGATCGCTGGCCCGATTAATCAAGTCTGGATCACGCACCGCCGCAGAATTAATACTAACCTTATCTGCGCCCGCTCGTAACAAAGCTTTAACATTTTCTAAGGATTGGATACCACCACCCACAGTCAATGGAATAAAGACCTGTTCAGCAGTTCGGTAGACCACATCTAAAATTGTAGCTCGGTCTTCATGAGTAGCTGTAATATCCAGAAATACTAACTCATCAGCACCGGCTTCGTTGTAAACCTTGGCCAGCTCTACCGGATCGCCTGCATCTTGGAGATTGACAAAGTTAACTCCTTTTACAACCCGTCCCGCCTTCACATCTAAGCACGGTAAGATTCTTTTAGATAACATAATAACTTTTGTACTTCTGGGTAATTGACCGGAATTTAAATTTTAAATTGGCGCGGGTATTTCCAAACGAAAATTTTCACGGGAATGGGGTATGGGGGATTATGAAAAAGGGTAAAGGGTAAAGGGGAAGGGGGAAGGGGTTTGTTTATTTATCCTTTTCCCTTTGTCCTCTCATCTTCCCCAGTCCCTAGTCCCCACTCCCCACTCCCCACTCCCTAGTCCCTTAAAAGTAGATAGCTGAATTATGGCGATAATCTCCTCGAAAAAACAGCCTCCAGAACCCAACGGAGAACCAAAGCAGCGTCGAGAGTCGGCGAAAGCACCATCCACAGACAATATTTTGCAACCTGAAGCTGCTATTGATGAACAAGATAAGCAAGAAGAGGGTATTCGACCGCAGCGATTTGCCGATTACATTGGGCAAAAAGATTTAAAGGATGTGCTAGATATTGCCATCAAAGCAGCCAAGTCTCGTGGTGAGGTACTGGATCACTTGCTACTCTATGGGCCGCCGGGATTGGGCAAAACCACAATGGCAATGATTTTAGCATCGGAAATGGGGGTAAATTACAAAATTACCAGTGCGCCAGCCCTAGAACGTCCACGAGATATTGTCGGGCTACTGGTAAATCTTAAGCCAGGGGACATTTTATTTGTGGATGAAATTCATCGCCTCTCGCGGATGACGGAGGAAATTCTCTATCCGGCGATGGAAGATTATCGCTTAGATATTACTATCGGGAAGGGTTCCAGCGCTCGTATTAGAAGTTTGCCGCTGTCAAAGTTTACCCTAGTAGGGGCTACAACGCGTGTAGGTGCTTTAACTTCACCACTGCGCGATCGCTTCGGTTTGATTCAAAAACTCCGATTTTACGAAGTTGATGAGCTGACTAAAATTGTACTGCGAACTGCTCAATTACTTAAAACCCCTGTTACAGAAGATGGTGCCGCAGAAATTGCCCGTCGGTCACGCGGAACGCCACGGATAGCTAATAGGCTACTTAAAAGAGTGCGTGATTATGCTGAGGTAAAAATATCTGGTGAGATTAATGAAAGCATTGCATCTGAGGCATTGCAACTATTCCAAGTAGATCCATGCGGTTTAGATTGGACAGATCGTCAAATGCTGAGTGTGATAATTGAACAATTTAATGGTGGGCCAGTGGGGTTAGAAACAATGGCAGCAACGACGGGTGAAGATACCCAAACCATTGAAGAGGTGTACGAACCTTACCTGATGCAAATTGGGTATTTAACTCGGACTCATCGCGGCAGAATGGCGACTAAGGCAGCATACAAGCATTTGGGATTTACGCCGCCTAATGAACAGTTGTCATTATTGTAATTATGGGCATGGGGCATTGGGCATTGGGCATTGATTGTAAATGAGTCTTTGAACTCCATTAATGAGCCTTTGAACTCCATTCTTCTGCCCCATGCTCAATGACAAATGACAAATGACAAATGACAAATGACAAAGAACAAATTAGGTAAACCTAGATGATTAAATTGATTGGTATTGTTCTCAGTCTGTTACTTGTGTTTGGCTGGGCTACTCCAGTTATGGCACAATCTCAACCGCCCATTACTCAAGAACAGTTAAAACAAGGCGATGAGTGGGCAAATCAAGCGTTTACAGCAACGAATCAAGGTGATTTTGCGACGGCTGAAACTTACTGGACAAAGATTATTGAGGAATTTCCCACTAATGCCGGGGCGTGGAGTAACCGGGGAAATTCGCGGGTGAGTCAGAATAAGTTGCAAGAGGCGCTGGCAGATTATAACAAAGCCATAGAACTAGCGCCGAATGTCACCGATCCATATTTGAATCGGGGTGCGGCATTGGAAGGGTTGGGAAAATGGGACGATGCGATCGCAGATTATAATCATGTCTTAGAACTCGATCCTAAGGATGCGATGGCGTATAACAATCGGGGAAATGCCAAAACAGGTTTAGGAGAATGGGAAGATGCGATCGCAGACTACAAAAAATCTAATGAGATAGCGCCAAATTTTGCCTTCGCCCGTGCTAACTATGCCCTCGCTCTTTATGAAACAGGTCAAAAAGAGCAAGCAATCCGCGAAATGCGAAATATCGCCCGTAAATACTCCAAATTTGCTGATGTGCGTGCCGCCCTCACAGCGGCATATTGGGTGAATGGAGAACAAGGTGAAGCCGAAAGTAACTGGGTAGCAGCTTATGGACTTGATAGCCGCTACAAGGATATCGACTGGGTAAAAAATATCCGCCGTTGGCCTCCCAGCTTAGTTACAGCTTTGGATAAGTTCTTGAAAATCCAGTAATTAAATAATTCGTAATTCGTAATCACGCTCTCTACGAGATGCTAAAAGCGTAGCTTGCTTCTCTGTAAGAGTACGCGGACTCGCTAACGTAATTCATAATTAATAGGACTTACGCACACTCTACGAATTATTCTATAACAGACGCTGTGCGTAGACTCCTCAAAATGTTAGCAGGTAAATCAAAAGGGGAAGCGAAGCAATCGCTCCCACCTGATTCTGAAACTTTCTACACTGAGTTAATCTCAAGAACTCGCTGATTTTGCTGACGCTTTCCAGTTACCACCATTGGTACACCACCGCCTGGTGCTAAGAGGAAGCTTTTCCGAACTGGGAGTACTGGTTTTGTATCAGCTAGTTTCATTTGCCAAGTAGATAGTACAGTTGCCAATACCAGTTTCATTTCAAACAGGGCAAATGCCATGCCAATACAGCGACGATTACCACCACCAAAGGGCAAATATTCAGCTGGACTAAATTGGCGTTCTAGAAAACGATCTGGCTGAAACTGTTTTGAATTGGGATATAAATCTTCTCGATGATGGTTCAAATAAATACAAGGAACCAATATAGTACCAGGGTCAAATTTGTAGCCTGCAATTTCTAAAGGTGATTTAACCAATCGATTTAATCCCAACATTGCCACTGGATATAGGCGCATTGTTTCTGAACAAACTGCATTCAAATAAGGTAATCGGAAAATGGCGTTTGGGTCTTTGTTGTCACCGAGGCTATCCAGTTCTTGTATCAGTTTTTCCCTTACTTCAGGCTGATGATGAATCCAGTACAGCGCCCATGCCAAAGAACTAGCCGTAGTTTCATGACCTGCAACCAACAAAGTCATCAACTCATCACGTAATTCCAAGTCTGTCATCGGCTCACCTGCTTCATCACGAGCCGCCATCATCAAAGACAGAATATCACTTCGAGACTGATCGGCAAGCGATCGCCTTTCTTGAATTTCAGCATAGATGAGATCATCCATTTCCTGCCGCAAACGTAGATAACTTCCCCAAGGACTACGAGGCCCTAAATCCTGTCGTAATAATGGGAACATGAGCAGTATTGCCCGTACAATAGGTCTTTTTGGATTCAGGATCGCAATCAGGATTTCTTTGAGTTTTTCATAACGAAGTCCGTCCTTTAGACCAAATACAGCCTTCAAAATCACCTGAAAGGAAATTTCTTGCATGGATGACAAGACTGTAAAGGTTTCTCCGACTGGCCACTCACTAGTTACTTGCTGGGTGATTTCACAGATTAAATCACCATAAGCCTGCATTCTTTCACCATGTAGAGGAGGCGTCAGCAGTTTACGCTGGCGTTGGTGAGGTTTTCCTTCTAAGGATAGTAGAGAATTTGGCCCCAATAAAGGCGAGCCTGAACCTGCTGCTGCACCAGAATCTAACTGTTTTGGATCTGTGGTAAAAATCTGCTGAATCGCTTGAGGATTGCTAATGAAGACTTGAGGAGTAAAAACTGGGCCAATTCGGAGAGTGAACATATCACCATAGCTTTTAGCACAGTCTTCCATGTATTCCAATGGGTTAGTCAGCCATTGATACGTCTGTACCCAAGGGTGAGTTTGGGGGCCATTAGGCAGTTTAAGTGCAGACATTTTTATTTACCTCCCAATAATTGGAGCATAATTGTTATCAGCTAGTCATTCATCCACGCATAGCTTGATTGATTTTAGAACACAGATCAGGCAGATGAACTTACCAACTTTTGAATCTGCCTTGGGGTTAATTCTTGCACATTACGCAAAACTACTGCTGCTCCCGCTGCTAGCAGTGTCTCACTATATGCATCACTACGCGCTGCTGTTTCCTGGACGTGGGGAGGTAAAACGCCTACACCAAGCCAAGTGCGAGTAGAATCTAGACTCCGCGCTTTCTCAACGGTATACATATCTGCTACCGTATCTCCCACATACACGATCGCTAATCTTTGCTCAATTCCATTTTCTAACTCACGAACTGTAGCGAAAAGTCCCGTAGGGTCAGGTTTACCTGGTGCATCTTCCATCGCAATTAACACCGGAGATGCCAAACCCAGGCGTTTTTCCAATACATAGTTCGCAGAAGCACGAGTTGCACCGCTGAAAAATCCCCACGCAATACCTGCTTCGGTAAGTTGTTCTAAATAGCTAGGTTGCAATAACAAAGGTTCATTACAGATATACCCTGTAAAATTATTTGGATCTGAGCCTCGGTAACGGGATTGAAAAAAAGCAACGATCGCAGTGTAATCTAGTTGCAGTTGTTCACGGCTCTGTTTTTGGGTTTCAAAGTAGCGGTAAATTAATTCCTGCGATGCTTCCCAATCGTTATTCCACACGCCTTCAGACTTTAGTTGGTCAATATCTAGTGGGCTTGGGCGATATGCTTGGGTAGTAAAATATTCTACGGTATCTGCGATCGCCCGGCGATAGGAACCGCTAACATCGCGCACAACGCCATCAATATCAAAAATAGCGATCGCCTTTGTAAAAGTTTTTTGAGTCATGGAGTAGGAAGCAAAAGAGTTTTACATCATCATAAAACGTGAAATCATGACTCAGGTAAAAAATCGGGGTCAAGGGCTTGCTCTGGTGTAAAGGGAGATTTTTCTGGGAAGATAGCGATCGCTAATCCAGTTTCAATGACAGCCAGTCGTCTAGCGGTTTGATAGCTTTCATCGAAAACCTGATCAAAGTGAGGCTTTAAACTCGGACTTTCCTTGAGTGCTTTTTGGATTCGCCTGCGCTGTTCCAAAATAGTGTACTGCCAACTTTTTGAGCGCCTTTCAGTTTGAATTTGATATTTGAGCAGATGCATCAGCAACACTTCCAGATAGCTCTCCAATGCCCGCTTTTCACTTCTGCCCATCGTTTCAATTTCTTCAATCAGGTTGTCTAAGTCCAGTTGTGTGAAATTCTTTTGCTTGAGCAGTTCTGCGGTGGTTTGAATCCACAGGTAAAAGTCTTGCTCATACAAATCTGAATCAGATGTTGTTTGAGATTGGGGCAGTTGGGCAGTCACGTCGCTTCGCTCCGAATTCAAAATTAACAGCAAAATCTTCTAAATCAAGGTGTGATTATGGCTCCGGTAAAAAATCGGGGTTGAGGGCTTGCTCTGGCGTAAAGGGAGATTGTTCGGGGAAGGTAGCCAAATGCAATTCAGTTTCATCGGCAGCCAAGAGTCTAGCATCGTCATAACATAGCCCAAAAACCTCATCAAAATATGCTTTGAGGCTAGGACTTTCTTCTAGAGCTTGTCTGATGCGTTTGCGATGCTCCCGAATTGTTGCACGCCAACTACCAGAGCGCTTCTCGGCTTGATATTTATACTTCAATAGGTGCATTAGCACCACTTCCAAATTGCTTCTAAGTGCTTTCTTTTCACTCCTGCCCATTGTTTCAATTTCTTCAATCAAATTCTCCAAATCCAGTTCTGTGAGCCGACCTTGCTTGAGCAGTTCTGCTGTGGTTTGAATCCACAGGTAAAAGTCTTGCTCATACAAACCTGAACCAGATGTTGTTTGAGATTGGGGCAGTTGAGCAGTCATAAGCATCTTTAGTTAGCGCCGACTACACCTTATGCTAGCCCAATCCAATCACTGTTTGGTCATTTGATAGAGTATTGCGTTAAAATAAGCGATCGCTATCCTAGTTAAGTAATGCCCGGAAATTCCCGGAGGTGTGATTGACCAAGTTTATTTTGAAAATTCTGTGGCTAGACGAGAACGTTGCTCTAGCAGTCGATCAAGTTGTAGGCAAAGGCACCAGTCCTTTGACTAAGTACTTTTTTTGGCCCAGAAATGATGCCTGGGAAGAGTTAAAGAAGGAATTAGAGTCCAAACATTGGATTACTGACCTGGATCGTGTCGAGTTGCTTAACAAAGCAACAGAAGTGATTAACTACTGGCAAGAGGAAGGCAGAAACCGTCCAATGGCAGAAGCTCAGTTGAAATTTCCAGAAGTTGCCTTCACAGGTAGCGCTTGATATTACAACTAGCTGTTGTGCTGTTCTACAAGCTGCCACAGTTTGATAGTCTTGTCCCGGCTGCCACTTGCAATTAATTGTGTAACTTTGTTCACAGCAACAGCAGATACTGAGTCTACATGACCAGAGAGAGTAACAATCTCTTCTGCTGTGCTTACCCTCCAAAGTTTAACTGTTTTGTCGCAACTTGCACTTAGGAGCGTTTCGCCATCGGCAGTAAAAGCCACAGCCACCACAGACCAAGAATGGCCTACAAGTGTGCAAATTAGCTGACCTGTGTTTACGTCCCACAATTTAATAGTGTTATCATCACTACCCGTCGCCAAAATTTTCCCATCGGGACTAAAAGCGATTGTCAAAACCGCCCATGCATGACCCGAAAGGGTGCCTAACAAGCTATAGCATGGGCGGTTTTGAAGTTCTTTGTGGGAACCTGCTAATGCAGATATCTGCCACAAGCGAATTGTTCTGTCATAACTAGCACTGGCTAAAACCTGCCCTTGTTGACTAAATGCGACTGAATTTACCTGTAATTGGTGTCCAGTTATGGTGCAAATTTCTGTGCCAGTATTGACATCCCAGAGTTTGATTGTCTTATCCCAACTACCACTAGCGAGAATCTGCCCATCTGGACTGAAAGCAACTGATTTTACAGCGTGTGAGTGTCCCAATAAGGTGCAGATTTCCTCTAATGTTTCAATTTGCCACAATTTGATCGTTTTATCGTCGCTAGCAGTTGCCAGAATTTTCCCATCAGGACTGAAGGTAACTGATTTTACAGCTTGGGAATGTCCTGATAAGCTAGCTAGGACTTTTTTGGTATTTAAATCCCACAATTTGATGTTTTTGTCATCGCTAGCACTGGCTAAAGTGTAACCGTCGGGACTGATGGCAAGGGCATTCACACTACTCAATGTCCCAGAATGCCCCGTTAAGGTATGCAAACATTGCCAAGGAGGATTTGGTAATTTAAAATCTTGAGTCTTATATTCCATACCCATTGCTTGCATAACTTCATCAGCCGATTGAAAGCGGCGGTTAACAGCATTTTGCAGCAGCTTGTCGAGGATTTGCGCCAAGCGATTGCTTATCCCACTAGTAAGATAATCTCGCCAAACCCAGCAATCATTTGCAATATCAAATAAATCAAAGGGAGGAATCTGGGTAAGTAAGTAAATACAAGTGACACCTAAGCTATATAAGTCACTAGCAAAAACCGCTTTTCCCCTTGTTTGTTCTGGTGGAGAGTATTCTGGACTGCCGATACTGGTTTCGGATATTAGCCGATCAATTTCTGTGATGATTTTAGCAGTGGTAAAATCGACTATGAGAAAGTTTCCCTTTTTGGTAATTGGGGATCTACGGATGATATTGTGGGGTTTAATATCGCGGTGGATGATGTTGCGATCGCTAATAAACTGCAAAACTGGCAACAAATCTTCTAACAGTTGCCAAATCTGAGTTTCATTAAAAGCGCCTTCTTCTTCAACCACCTGAGCTAAATTAGTGCCTGCAATAAACTCCTTCACTAAATAAAAATGCCCATTCTGCTGAAAATAAGCTAATAAAGTTGGAATTTGCGGATGCTTTCCTAATTCCTCTAGTTTTTGCGCCATTTGCTGGAAATTTTTAGATATTTCGTATTCCAACGATAATTCTTGAATGACGCAAGGAACTGGCGGAAACTGACCTTCGTCTATTGCGAGGAAGGTTTTACAGAATCCCCCTTTACCAATCTGCTTGAGTAAACAATAACGTTCTTGTAAAAGCAAAATTTCTTTGCCTACATAGCATCCACAATAAAATATAGCTGTTTTTAGTTACTTATAACTCGGAATTGCTTACGAGCAAGTATAAAAATTGCTAAAAAATACTAGTAAAAATAGCTTGTTATCAAGAAGATGCAGAAATTCTTAGGTCTAACTGTTTGTTTATCTGCTGTTATCTCATTTGTGCCTACAGTAGCCTTTAGCCTTCCGCTCTCAGGAAACCAGACACTAAACAATTTGGCTGAAAAAGCTAAGTTAGAGGTTTCTAAGACTACAGGTATCGCGGCTGAACACCTCACTGTAGTTAACAAAGCAACTCTAGCTGATACTGGAATCACGCGGTTTAAGCTAATAGATACCCAAGGCAATATCTATGGCGTATCCCTTGATGCTGCTGGCAATCAAATTAGTCAGGAAGCATTAGAACAGGCTATTCAAGCAATCAATAATAAGGGCTTCGTTGGCAAATTGGAAACCGAATTAGCGAATCGCATTAGTCAAGGAAGCAATAGCCCTATCAGGGTCATTTTTCATCTAAAAGGAGAAACAGTTCAGCCTTATCGAGGATCGAACCGTACTGAGCATCAAAATCACTTAAATACTCTTAAATCTCACTATCAAGTAATTCAGCAACCTCTTGTAAACCAACTTAAGGAAAGTAACCAACGGGTCATTTATCAATCTCTTTATACACCAATTGTGGTGGCGGAAGTTACCCCTTTGTTAATCCAAAAGATCGCTGCTCGTTCTGATGTAGAGCGAATCTATCTTGCGCGACGGACAATACGAAGGTAAAACGATTAAATTTTAGTTTGCCAGAAGAGGCTGAACGTTTCTCTTTGTAACTATTGCCTCTTCTGCTTATCCAAACTTTATTGGGGGCGCACATATCCACGCCCCGAACATACGTTGCTAATGTTACTTATCTACAGGAAAATTCACAACTATCGGTGGAAGACCGTTATCTGTGGTTGGTTGCGCTTTGGTAACTACTGGTTGCGGATGCAAAGGTGTTGGTGTCAATTCGCCCTTACCAGTTTGATTCCATAAAATCATGGATAGTAGCCCATCTACTAAGCCGTTATTGCTGCCGTTGCTGCCAACTAAGACATCTGGAATCAAGCGGACATTGCGATCGCCTATAATCTGCATCAGTTGCATTGCTGTATAACCTTGTGACCCCAAAGCTTCCACACCAGCGCGGTAGGTTTCAGCTTTGGCGTTACCTGTGGCCCGGATACCTTCAGCCTCAGCAATTGCCCGGAGTTTTGTCCCCTCGGCTTCACCGTTTGCCTCTTTAATTTGGGCTTGGGCTTTTAGATCAGCAATATGTACACTCTGCTCCGATTTCACCATTTCTTGCTGGATATTAGCCAGTGCCGTTTCCCGGACAAGTTGCTGCCGTTGGGTTTGCGCCATCTGCTGGACTTCATAAGTCTTGCGTTCTTCTTCGGCAATTTTCCGGTCTGTCTGTGTCTGCATTAACGATGCTGGTGGCTGAATATCACCAATGAGGGTGTCGATCGCTTGCACGTCATAAGCCCGCAATGCTGTTTTAATATACTCAGCAGCCTCAGTTTGCCGCTCACTCCGAGCAGTCAGAAAGTCTAGTACAGTACAGTTTTGGGCTGAGTTGCGGAAATAATTACCGATAGTTGGTTCTAATACATGGTCTACCAGATTTTGCATTGCACCAACGCGAGAAATTACCTTCGGCGCATCTAAAGCACCCACATGGATAATTTGCGCTACTTCTAAATCAAAAGCAAACCCATCACGCGATCGCACTGTCAAGGAAGCTAGTTGAGCATCATAGCTGTGACGTTCGGTGCGACCTGACCAGTTTAAGACAATGTTGGTCGTTGGCACTAGTTCCATCTTCATGATCCGGGAATTAATCGGGTGCTTACCAGGATACAGCGGTTCGATCCATACGCCCTTATGTCCAGGATTAACCAAATTGCCGTGGGTGAAAGCCGCACCGCTGACATCTTGATGTGCCTTACCCACGAAAGAAATTACCACACCCACATACCCAATAGGAATTTCCGTCATCGGCACTTGTTCAACCTGGACAAACCAAGGATTCAAGTTCCAAGAACCAGATAGCAACGTTTGCTCTTGTAAGCCTCTCCGCCCACCGCCATTAATAAATTTCTGACCATTTTGGAAGTTGTCGTGTCCGTCAATTGTGGGGCCTGCGAGTTCACCGGCAGAGATTGGCAAACCATCTAAGGTAGTGACGATGCCAACTTTGTCCGATGCCAGACTGTACACCCGCAACTGTTCTGGAGTCATGCCATGAGCGCTGGCATTTGATGCCATGATGACTTTAAATAGGGCAGTGTTGATCCGGTACGTACCTGCGGTGAGAAAACCCATTTGCCGCCCTTTTTCCCCACCTTCGGTGAGGAATTTCCGAGCATCTTGGAAGTTGTCACAACCCACGATTTTACCCAAAATCCGCTCTGGTGGGTTGGATGCGCCATCTGCTGCCACAATCAAAGCGATTTCCCCTTGGGGAACGACAATTACCGTCTCTTTTTTTACAGAATACTGCCAAGGCCAATAGCCCCAGTGCCAACCAGGAGCTAAAGTATCTGCCTGTAAGCCAGCTTCCCCGTTGAGGGCAATCAAACTGCCGGCGGGGAGTCCACGCCCGGAAAGGGTAAATTTCCTAACTACAATGCCTACTTCGCGTTCACCAATGACTACAAGTCCGCCAAAGAACAGAGGGACAAATATGATGAAACCGCCCACAAGGACGATGGGAATTAGTACAACAGGATCAATTCCAGCAGCTTGATATTGAATACTGCTAGTTTGTAATTGGGCAATATTTGGTTTAGTCTGATTTCGCTGGACAGTTGCCGAAGTAATTTCTTTTGCAGTAGTTATTTTTACGGTAGTAGCATTAGCAGAATGAATACTACTAGCGTTTGTCATTCGCGTAGCGTCTCTTAGAGAAGACGTTGGCGTAGCGTTCGTCAAAGACGTTGGCGCAGCCATCGCTAATGTTGCTACGATAGATGCTGCAAAACAAGCTACCTTATTTTGTTTACGAGTACCAAGCAAAGATGAAAAGCTTTTCATAATTTGTGCCCATTTGGGCAACTAATTAGTTAAGTTAACACTTCACCAAGGCTGGCCTCGATTTCTTAAACTTGACGTAATTTTTTTAAAAGTTAATAAATATTTTGTAGGTTGGGCAATATCCAACCTACAAAGTAGAAATAGAAAGTTAAATTAGACCAAACCGCCAGCTGCTTGAAACCGAGCGCGGGCACGTTTGAAGGCTTGGTTTGCCTGGATTTGGGCTTGGCGATCGTCTCCTGTAACTTGATTCAGACGCGCTTCTGCTTGGTTGTAAGCAGTACGGGCTTCATCAAGGTTAATTTTGTCACCACGTTCAGCGCCATTAACCAGAATTGTCACTTCATTTTCTTCAACTTCGGCAAAACCGCCTAAAAGAGCGATCGCTTGCCAATTCTGATTTTTAGCAGCGCGGACTCGCATTACACCAGTATCCAGGGCGGTCAAAAGTGGTGCGTGTCCAGTTAAAATACCTAGTTGGCCAGTAGTGCTAGGCAAAACTACTTCTTCAGCTGGGGCATCCCATACTGTTTTGTCTGGGGAAATTACACGAACGGTTAATGTCATTTGTCTTTTGTCCTTTGTCTGTTGTCCTTTGTCCTCTGTCTTTTGTCCTTTGTCATTTGTAATTGCCATTAGTCATTAGCACTTGAACTAATGACTAATGACCAATGACCAATGACCAATGACCAATGACCAACGACTAATGACTAACCTTTGATTTTTGCAGCTTTAGCGATCGCTTCGTTAATATCGCCAACCAAGTAGAAAGCCTGTTCTGGCAGATCATCCAACTCACCAGACAGAATCTTTTGGAACCCTTTGATGGTGTCTTCCAACTTCACGTACTTACCAGGAGAACCGGTGAATACTTCTGCTACAAAGAACGGCTGAGACAAGAAACGCTCAACTTTCCGGGCCCGCGCTACGATGAGACGGTCATCTTCAGACAATTCATCTAGACCAAGAATGGCGATAATGTCTTGGAGTTCTTTATAACGTTGCAGGGTTGATTGCACCGCCCGCGCAGTATTGTAGTGTTCGTCACCTACAATGTTGGGCTGGAGCATGGTGGAAGTTGAATTCAGCGGGTCAACTGCGGGATAAATTCCCTTCGATGCCAAACCACGAGACAGTACTGTTGTACCATCCAAGTGGGCGAAGGTAGTAGCAGGTGCGGGATCGGTGAGGTCATCCGCAGGTACGTACACTGCTTGAATGGAGGTAATGGAACCCTCTGTAGTTGAGGTAATCCGTTCTTGCAGTTCACCCACGTCGGTTCCCAATGTGGGCTGATATCCTACCGCTGAAGGCATCCGACCCAGTAGCGCCGATACTTCTGAACCTGCTTGTACAAACCGGAAAATGTTGTCAATAAACAACAGCACGTCCTGCTTGTTCACATCGCGGAAGTACTCTGCTACTGTCAATCCTGAAAGACCAACCCGCATTCTGGCTCCGGGTGGCTCGTTCATTTGACCGTAAACTAGAGCAATTTTTGATTCGTTGAGGTTGTCATTGTTAATAACCCCAGACTCAATCATTTCGTTGTAGAGGTCATTGCCTTCACGGGTGCGCTCACCCACGCCAGCAAAAACGGATACTCCACCGTGCTGGGTAGCGATGTTGTTGATCAACTCCATCATGATCACGGTTTTACCAACACCAGCACCGCCGAATAGACCAATCTTACCGCCGCGTCGATAGGGAGTCAGAAGGTCAACAACTTTAATCCCAGTCTCAAACACCGAAGGTTTGGTTTCCAGGTCAGTAAATTTGGGAGCAGAGCGGTGGATGGGTAGAGTCGCCTCAGCATTTACTGGGCCTCTGTTGTCCACAGGTTCGCCAAGGACGTTGAAAATTCGACCCAAGGTGGCTTTACCAACTGGCACAGTAATGGGAGCGCCTGTATCGGTAACTTCAAAACCGCGCACTAAGCCTTCGGTGGAACTCATTGCAACAGTTCTCACCTGGTTGTCGCCCAGCAATTGCTGTACTTCAACGGTGATGTTGATTTCCTGTCCAGCTTCGTTGGTGCCTTTGATTTTCAAAGCGTTGTAGATTTGTGGCAATTTCCCGCCGGGAAATTTAACGTCTACAACTGGGCCAATGATTTGGGTAATGTAGCCAATGTTTGTTTTTTCTGCGGTTGTGACCATGCTGCGCCTAATGAGTGAAGCTATATTTCAGATACGGTCGGAGAAGACATAATAATAAGCAATGTCAATTTTCACTTTAGCACCGGACGGGGACATAACTCCCTTAGTAATTCCTTAAAAAGGAGTTTGGCGGCTGTGGTTGTAGCCCTCATCCTGACCTTGATCCCTAATCTCATTTTTCAGATGCGATCGCCCTAGCTATCACGCCGTGTACCGAAAGATGCTATTATACTAAATTTACCAAATATTTACATTTGCACTTATAGCAAAAAACCTAGATTTTGATACAAGTGCTTTTGCTTCATAAAATTAACATGAGTTCGATGAACCTCTCCCTCCCAGCCTCCCTCTGGGAAACGGAAAGGGAGGAGCAACGAAAAATTCAGCTTTGGCAATAGATATTATGGTAAGGCTATCTACAAACTACATTTCCAAAACTTCTGAATATCCATAAGATAAAGATAGATACAAAAAACCGCTTTTAGCCAAGCCGTGATGCCTGGGTTAGGCGTAGCTGCGGCTTTATCCTCACACTTCCACCGAGCAACAGCTTATGAATTTCTCGTCAGCACGACAATATTTTTACCAAGAGATTCAGCAGTCTGACGAGCACATTGACTTAGCAAAGGCAGCTTTGTATATTGCACAAGAAGAATATCCCAAGCTAGATCAAGAAGAATACCTCAATGCCCTTGATACAATGGCATGGGAGCTTCAAGAACGCCTCCCTGATTCACGATATCCTCTGCGGATAGTTCAAAGTATTAATCAGTATCTTTACGAAGATTTAAATTTTTCTGGTAACAAAATTGACTATTACGACCCGCGCAACAGCTTTTTCAATGATGTAATTGACCGCCGACTGGGAATTCCCATTACTTTAGCGCTGGTTTACCTAGAGGTTGCTCGACGGATTGATTTTCCGATGGTGGGTGTGGGAATGCCAGGACATTTCCTAATTCGCCCGGATATTCCAGATATAGAGATTTTTGTCGATGCTTTCAATGGCGGTGAAATAATATTTGCCCAAGATTGCGAAGAACGGCTGTCTGAGCTTTATCAGCAATCGGTAACGCTACAACCAGAATTTTTAGCCGTAGTCAGTAATCGGCAATTTTTGGCAAGGATGCTGACAAATTTAAAATTTATTTACCTCAAACAGCAAGAGTTAGAAAAAACACTGGCAGCCGTTGAACGAATTTTATTGCTGTTTCCTGGTTTAACTTTAGAATTGCGCGATCGCGGTTTAATCTATTATCAGCTCGGTTACTACCCCCAAGCCGTAGACGACTTACAAAAATATTTAGTAAAAGTTCCCGATGCCGAAGATGCATCTGTGATTCGGCGGCTACTTACCGAGTTGGGGAATGGGGAATAGGGAATAGGGAATGGGGAGTGGGGAGGAGGGATAAGGGAGCAGGGAGAGCAGGGGGAGAAAGAAGAACCAATGCCCAATGCCCAATGCCCAATGCCCAATGCCCAATGCCCAATTACGAATTTTCTGCGACTCGTTTGAGGCGGCGCAGCTGGGCTTGCATATCTGCTTTTGTCCAAGATGCGGCAAAGGTGTTAAAACCCCAACTTACTAATGGGTTAGGGATATCGTACTCAAAGCGGTTGAGTAGGAGCGTTCCCTTTTCTATGGGTTGACATTCCCAGCGATCGCGTCCTTGAAAAAATCCCTGAAATTCCCAAACGACTAAACCCGGTTGTCGTTCTACAACTACGCTATTCAAAGTGGGTTTTAGTAGAGGAATTTGAATAATAAAACGACTTTCACTGCCGATATCCGTACTCCAAGCTTCGCCTACAGGTTCGCAACGCAGGACGGGGTTGAGCCAGCGGTGCATGAGGGTCAAATCGCTAATACAGCGCTCCACCACCGTAGCTGTAGCATTAATTTGAATCGATTGTTCCAAAATTTGGGACATTCTACTTTTTTATGCTGTTGCTGCACTTAGAATAACCCAAAATCAAGCACTTTCAGCACATTAATTGAGTATTGAACATTTATCCAAATCATAAATAAAATGAGTTTACGGGTAATTTGCTGGTAAATTGATAGGCAAAACACTAGTAAACTTACTGGGGTGCAACATTATTCATTCAAACACCCTCTAAGCACCTCATAAGTATCTCCAGTGTTTTTGGTAAACACCTAAAAACCTTAATACCGGAAAACCATGAACACAACTTGGCAGGGAATAACCCAGTTGATAGATATTGGTTTATCGATGAGGGGACAGCAATTTTTGGCACAATCATCGCCGAGCCTACAACCAGTACAACCAGCAGTGAATCAAGGAATCGCTGATGTGCAAGGTATTGTTCAACAGTTGATTTTGTTTACGCCTCGTTTATTGGGGGCGGTAGCAATTTTACTGGTAGGTTGGCTAATTGCAGCGATCGCAGCAGCGGTGACGCGAGGAATCCTCAATCGAACAAACATAGATAACCGTATTGCCTCTGGGATAACGGGTCGTCAAGATGTTCCCCAAGTGGAGAAAATCATTTCCACTTTAGTCTTTTGGAGCATTATCCTATTGACGGCGGTAGCTGTTTTACAGACATTGGATCTGGAGATAGCCTCTCGACCCCTCAATAATTTTCTCAATCAACTTATTGGCTTTTTGCCAAAGTTGGTTGGTGCGGGAATCATTTTGGGAGTCGCCTGGTTTTTGGCGACCATTGTGAAGATTATCACTGTCCGCTCATTACAGGCATTCAATCTGGATGAGCGTTTGAATCCAGAACCAGAAGACAGGGCACCCAGCCTTAATCAGCTGTCTCTAAGTGAAACGATTGGCAATGCTCTGTATTGGTTTATATTTTTACTGTTTCTCGCACCAGTTTTAGATACTCTCGGACTCAGGGAGGCTCTACAACCAGTACAAGCTTTAATAACAGAAGTTCTGCTAATTCTGCCAAACATTCTAGCGGCAATATTAATTGCTGTAGTTGGCTGGTTCATAGCTAATGTAGTCCGGCGGATTGTAACGAACTTGCTGGCGACAACTGGCATCGATCATTTAGGTAGTCGGTTGGGATTATCTGCAAGTGCGGGAGTGCAACCTCTATCAAATATTCTCGGCACAGTTGTCTATGTTTTGATTTTGATTCCTGTGGCGATCGCAGCTCTCAATGCTTTGGGAATTGCTGCGATATCATTGCCTGCGATCGCAATGCTGCAACAGGTTCTCAACGCCCTACCTGCTATCTTCACGGCCATAGCAATTTGGATTGTTGCCTATTTTGTTGGGCGGTTTGTCGCAGATTTGGTGACAAGTATCCTCACCAATTTAGGCTTTAATAACATTTTCACGATTTTGGGTCTGACAACACCCACTAGACGAATCGAAATTTCAACAGAACCAACAGTTGAACCTACTCCAACTCGCACTCCATCGGAAATTGCAGGTATTGTTGCCTTAGTGGGTATCATGCTGTTTGCTACGGTGGCGGCGGTGAATATCTTGAATATTCCAGCCCTGACAGCATTAGTGTCTGGAATTGTGATTATATTCGGGCGGATTTTAGCAGGATTGGTGATCTTTGCCATTGGCTTATTCCTAGCAAATCTGGCTTTTAACATCATTACCAGTTCTGGCGATCGACAAGCACAGATTTTAGGTCAAGTGGCGCGGATTGCCATCATTACCTTAGTCTCTGCAATGGCACTGCAACAGATTGGAGTTGCCAGTGATATTGTGAATTTGGCTTTTGGACTTTTATTAGGTGCGATCGCAGTTGCTATTGCCCTAGCCTTTGGTCTGGGAGGGCGCGATATTGCAAGAGAGCAAGTTCAAGAATGGCTAAACTCTTTCAAAGGTAGAAACTAAAAATTGATGAAGGCGCAACTTCATCTGTAAATCTCGGAAAGTGCAGCCGTAAGCATCAATAATAGTGCATAACATCTATCGGCAATTTTAACTAAGAGCTTGAAAGTTAGAGCTAAATACGGTTTAGATAAGACTCGATCCCCCCAACCCCCTTAAAAAGGTGGGGCTAAGAATGGCTCTATTTCCCCCTTTTTAAGGGGGACTAAGGGGGATCTTTTAAGAACTATGCACCTTAACCGAACCTATTGAGTTGGAGCAAGGAGACAGGAGGCAGAAAGCCTGACGCTCACGGACTCGCTAAGACTGCGCTATCTGCCTTCTGCCTTACTCGATAAACCATCAAAGTGTAATTGAATGAACCAGAGCAATCTATCGTTACCATCTGGGTGTGTCCTTCGCAAAGCAATCTCTGCGGATCAGTGGTCGATTCGATTGCTGGTATTCTCAGCGAAACTCGACCCAACCCAATTAAATTGGCAGCAATTTTGGGTAATTGAATGCGATGGAAATCTCGTAGCTTGCGGACAACTACGTAATTTCTCAGGGGCACAAGAACTTGGTAGTTTAGTCGTTGCATCAGCTTGGAGAGGTCGCGGTTTAGGTACTTTGCTAACCCAGCATTTGATTCATACAGCAACGCAACCACTTTATCTTGAATGTTTAGGTCAGCGACTGGCGCAGTTTTACAGTCGCTTTGACTTTGTACCAATATCTTTTGAAGACTTGCCAAAATTTCCCAGGACAAGAGGCTTGTCTACGCTCAAGGGTAAATTTAGATTGTCGCAATTAGCTAAAAGGCTGCTCAGAGTTCCTGTGGTGCTTATGGAATATCGAGGTCAGACTAATTCGTAATTCGTAATTCGTAATTCGTAATTAAGATATGCAAAACTAAGCTTGAAAAAAGCTGTTTGCAACCCTTTACTTTTCCCCATTCCCCATTCCCCATTCCCCATTTTCAAATCGGAGGTTTAGCAAAAATCGTTAGTAAGACAGGTCCTAGTAAATAATGGTGATTCAAACACAATAACTGAGCAGAGGAACCAAGAATTTGACGTTGATTAGGGCTGTAGAGTCGAATTCCACGGGGAGAAATGGGCAATAATTGGGGTTCTGTCTCTTTTGTGGAAGTAATGTCAACCAAATAAAAGCGTCCACCAGGAGAAAGTACCCGTGCTATCTCACTAAGCACCTGTTTAGGTTCCAAATAGTGTAAGAAGCTGATAGTGCTGAAAACAGCATCAAATTGACCATCAGCAAAAGGAAGAGACTCAGCTTTTCCCTCCATATAAATTAAACGTGGGCGGTGGCGGTTGCTCTGTCTTGCTACCCGCAACATATTAGCAGATAAATCCAATCCGGTGGCTTGCAGATCGGGAAACTGAGTAGCAAGGCGCTCAAGTAAGCGTCCAGTACCACAACCTATATCAAGTACATTTGCTGACTCTGGTAAATCGACGTATTCCAGCAACCGTTTGTGAACGGCTCGATAAAATATTGAAGGAAAGAGCCAGTCATAACTTGGTGCCCATAGATCAAAAAGTAGCTTTTTATTGCTGAAAAAGTCATCAGTCATTAGTTTTCGCAGCTTCCTTAAAGCTTGATACTTTTTTAGCCGCGCCTCCAAGAAGTTGGTTAACAACACAAATTAACTATAGCGGTTCTGAATTGGTTATGATATCTGGCTTTTGTCGGGTTAGTTAAGATAGTCGGTGCGTTAGCCTACGGCATAACACAACGCATCGACTATCTTACGACAATGCAGTTTGGCACAAAAGATATGTTCGCTTTGACAAATTATCGGGAACTGTAGCACTTGAATTTGTAGTTAATAGTGTGCCTAGAAACTTATTCTATCTCTGTAGAGAACTAAAGAACGAGCAATCAGCGCATAAAACTATAGAACCTAACCGTATGTATTTATATAGGAATCATATTTGATTTTTGAACAAAACTCAGTACACTTTTATTCCTTCTTCCCAGTCCCTAGTCCCCAATCCCCAGTCCCTTACCTCTACGAGTGATTCAGAAATCAAATCGGATTGCTATAGAGGTTCAAATACAAAAAACTCAATCTAGTTTGAAATTATTAAGGTGAAAAATTATGACAAGCTTTATTCAAGTTCGGTTACATAATGATCTACTGCATCCAGTCCGCGAGTGGTTGGAAACGATAGAAATTCATAACTCCAAATTGGCTCATTTCCTGTGCAAAGCTATTCCTGCTCAGTGTCCCTTTGAGCGAGACATCACACTATTTGGTCGGAAGTTATTTCACATTCCACCGATGTGTAAATTAAATCCCCTATACGAGGAAGTGGTTGGTTTGCGTTTTAAAGCGCTCTGTTATCTTGCCGATGAATGCGGTGAAGATGTCACGGCTTATTGCTAATAGACAGTTGGATTGTTCTTTGATCAAGCAACCATCGGTAATTGCAGACTTACGGTTGTTACTTGCCTGGGTTTATACTAAGCTAACGTACACCTAATTAGATGTTTAGCTATTAATTAGCTGGCACCTCGAAGACAGTGTTTCCAGACAGTATTTTTGCTTACCGTATCCTGCTGAAATCATTAACATCATCATGACGCACATCTTACTGGTTGAAGATGAAGTCAAACTGGCACGATTTGTCGAATTGGAATTGAATTATGAAGGCTATCAAGTCAGTATTGCCTACGATGGATTGACTGCACTCACCGCAGCGCGGGAGTTGCATCTGGATTTAGTAATTTTAGACTGGATGTTACCAGGTTTGTCGGGGTTGGAAATTTGCCGCCGCCTGCGAAGTATTGGTGATAAAGTACCGATAATCTTATTAACGATCAAAGATGAAGTGAGCGATCGCATCGCAGGCTTAGACGCTGGTGCTGATGATTACCTCGTTAAACCCTTCAGCGTTGATGAATTATTAGCCAGAGTCCGCAACCACCTGCAAAGAAGCCACCAAGCAGATACCGCAGATATTTTAGAATTTGAAGACCTGAGTTTAAATCGTCGCACGCGGGAAGTGTACCGAGATCAGCGGTTAATTGAGTTAACTGCTAAGGAATTTGATTTACTAGAATATCTACTGGCCCATCCGCGACAGGTAATTACCTGCGATCGCATTTTAGAGGAAGTCTGGGGTTACGATTTCATGGGCGATGCCAACATCATTGAAGCTTACATTCGCTACCTGCGCCTGAAACTTGAAGCCAATAACGAAAAATGCCTCATTCAGACTGTGAGCGGTGTTGGTTACACATTACGTGATTGAATTTGGGATTGGGCTGAAGGGGCAGGGGGCAGGGGAGCAGGGGAGGCAGGGGAGGCAGGGGAAGAATAATTAATTGCCCCATTTCCCAACCCCCAATCCCCAATCCCCAATCCCCAATCCCCAGTCCCCAGTCCCCAATCCCCAGTCCCCAAAACCCACTATTTTATGAAGATTTGGGGTTTTTGGCAATCTCAGTAAAAACTCATCCAACTCGGAGTTAATTATATTAGGATGCACAAAGCTGTCATAATCTAAAATCTAAAATCCAAAATTGCATGACCTATCTAGAAACAGCAGCGCAATTCTATAGCGAAGTTGCCCAAACCCCGCAAGTTGGACTTTGTTGTGTGCAAAGTACGCCCCTGCAACTACCAGGATTAAAAATTCCTTTGCCAATGCAGGAAATGAACTATGGTTGTGGTACTACTGTTCACCCCACCGAACTAGGAAACCAACCTACTGTCCTCTATGTCGGCGTTGGTGGCGGCTTAGAAGCGTTGCAATTTGCTTATTTTTCTCGCCATGCAAGTGCTGTAGTTGCCGTTGAACCGGTTGGGGCTATGCGAGAAGCAGCCACACGTAATTTGGAAATTGCTGCTCAAGAAAACCCCTGGTTTGACACCAGCTTTGTAGAAATCTGTGAAGGCGATGCTTTTAACTTACCTGTTGCTGATGCTAGCGTCGATATCGTGGCACAGAATTGCCTTTTCAACATCTTTGAGCCAGAAGATTTAACTCGCGCTTTAAAAGAAGCATATCGGGTATTAAAACCAGGTGGACGTTTGCAAATGAGCGATCCAATTGCTACTCGTCCAATTCCAGCACATCTTCAACAAGATGAGCGACTGAGAGCCATGTGTTTATCAGGCGCACTCACATATCAAGAGTATACTGAACGGATCATAAATGCTGGATTTGGTCAAATTGAAATTCGCGCCCGTCGTCCTTACCGTCTCCTAGATTCTCAGACTTATAATTTAGAAGAAAACCTACTTTTAGAAAGTCTGGATTCTGTCTCTTTTAAAGTTGCTATTCCAGAAGATGGTGCTTGCATTTTTACTGGTAAAACAGCAATTTATGCTGGTTCTGAACCCTTCTTTGATGATTCAGCAGGTCATCTACTTCAGCTAGGTATTCCCGCAGCCGTATGTGATAAAACCGCTGCTAAACTTGCTGCTATTAAGCCACTAGAAATAATTGTTACCAATTCAACCTGGTACTATAGCGGTGGTGGTTGCTGTTAATCTCTTAATAAAGAATTCAGGTGTCAGAATTCAAAATAATTCTGTGCAAATGGGTAATGAATGGACAATTGAATTCTGGATTATGACTTCTTCTCTATAACCCCAAAATGTTGTTAATTAGTCTGTTTTTAGCTACGCTTTTTTTAGCATATTCAAATGGTGCGAATGATAATTTCAAAGGTGTAGCAACGCTGTTTGGTAGCCGAACAAGCAGCTATCAAACAGCAATTTTGTGGGCAACTTTTACAACCTTTGCTGGTGCAATAACTGCGACTTTTTTCGCAGGGGCATTAATTAAAAACTTCTCAGGGAAAGGACTAGTACCTGATGCGATCGCTAACGCCCCTGAGTTTCATATAGCAGTAGCGATCGCTGCTGGTTTAACTGTACTCATTGCCACTCTGATGGGGTTTCCCATTTCCACTACTCACAGTTTGACAGGTGCTATTCTTGGTGCTGGATTAGTAGCATTCGGACTTCAAGTTAATTTCGCACTTTTGGGAACTTACTTTATTTTACCTCTATTACTCAGTCCAATCATTGCTATTCCCTTGGGAGCAGGAATTTACAGTTTATCTAACTATATTAATTCAAAATGGCATCTACCAGTCAATCAAAAAATGATTGATACTTGCCATTTTATCAGCGCTGGAATTGTCAGTTTTGCGAGAGGATTAAATGACACTCCTAAGATTGTTTCACTCATTCTGATTATTGAATATTTCTCAATTCAGGGAGGAATGATCACAATAGCGATCGCAATGGCACTTGGCGGTTTACTCAACTCCCAAAAAGTTGCAGTAACTATGAGTGAAAAGATTACCTCAATGAATCATACTCAAGGCTTATCAGCAAATATAGTAACTGGAGTTCTGGTCATTGTTGCTAGTCGGTTTGGGCTTCCAGTTTCCACTACTCACATTTCAGTTGGTTCTATTTTTGGAGTAGGATTAATTAGCAAAAAAGCCAATACGCGTGTTTTTTATCAGATCCTACTATCGTGGATTTTAACTTTACCTACTGCTGCAATTATTAGTGGAATAACCTACAGATTATTGCAAGGTTAGAAAAATTGTAAGAATTCAGCACCCAGGAGTCAGAAGTCAGAATTTATAAGGAATTTAGAATAATTAGTATATTTATTCATCAAATGTTATTCTGACTCCTGAATTCTGACTCCTGAATTCTTACGAAAAATTGAATATAGTTGTGTGATTTGTAAGGAATAGTACATAATGCAAGCTCAATCAATAATTACACTAGATACAGCGGTCAAACCGTTTAACCACAAACTCAGTTCACCTTTGACAAAAAAAGGAATCACTGTTTTACAAATTAATCTAGGTAAGCGCTGTAACCTCGCCTGTACACATTGTCATGTGGAAGCTGGGCCAAAACGTACAGAAGAACTTTCTCCTGAAATTTGCGAACAATTGATTTCGCTAATCCATAAATTTCCCGAAATTAAAATTGTGGATTTAACTGGTGGTGCACCAGAAATGAATTATGGATTTAAGCCACTAGTAGAAGCAGCAAGAACAACTGGTAAACAAGTGATTGTCCGGTCTAATTTGACCATTTATTTTGAAGATGGATTTGGTGATTTACCAGAATACTTTGCTAAACACCAAGTAAGAATTGTGGCTTCTCTACCCTGTTATCTAGTCGATAATGTTGATAAAATGCGCGGTGCTGGTGTTTTTGATAGTTCAGTCAAAGCTTTACAGTCGCTTAATCAACTCGGCTATGGTAAAGACGAAAATTTAATTTTGGACTTGGTTTTTAATCCCCAGTTGCCCAATGGTGAAAATTTCTCCTTAGCTCCCGAACAGAGTAACCTAGAACAAGATTACAAAATGTTCTTACAAGAACATTTTGATATTGTGTTTAACAACCTCTTCACCATTACCAACCTACCAGTTGGTAGAACTAAAATGCATTTAGAACGCAGAAAACTGTACACCAGCTATTTGCAGTTTTTAGAGTTGCATTTTAATCCCAACACAGTTGAACATTTAATGTGTCGCGATGAACTTTCAATTGACTATCTGGGTAATGTATATGATTGCGACTTTAACCAAATGATGAATTTGCCAGCAAAAACTCGCAATGGTGAAACCTTGACAGTTGGTAAATTGTTAGAAGCTGGGAGTTTAGACTTGATTAGTGAGATACAAACTGCTGCTTATTGCTATGGTTGCACTGCTGGGTCTGGTTCTAGTTGTAGTGGTGCCTTGCTGTGAAGGAGGCAGGAGGCAGGAGGCAGGGGGCAGGAGGTTGATTTTGCACTCTTGATCTCAAGTCAGCACTCAGAACTGTTTCGGTAATCAAGCCTCACCTGCTGAAAGCTAAGAATTAGGAAACTCTAACTGAGCGTTTCCCCGTGCCAACTGCGCCACTTCAGATGGTAGGTGTTGCTCCAACCAATCTTCCAAATCAGCCATTACCTCGCGGTAATTTATGTCACTCTGAATCTCGTGATAAGCTCCTGGATACTCAATTCTCAGCTTATCTTGGCAATTTACCCGTTGGTAAAAGATGTCACTTCCCGCTGGCAAAGCCACTCGGTCTGCGCCACCGTGGAGAATCAACAATGGTAATTGCCAATCAGATACATGAGCATTAATCCAATCAACTGTTGCAAAAAATTCTGTAGCTAGACGGGCAGTAGCACGAGTATGTCGCAGTGTATCTTGAGCATAGGCGACCAAAACCTGCGGATCTCGTGAACCAGCGCTGATGTCAATGCCTGTATTTAGGGTGAAACGCGGCCACACCCGTGAGAGCATTTTTCCTAAAAGTACCCGAATTGGTGAAACCCCAACTTTTCCCAAGGTTGGCGCAAGAGCGATCGCACCCTGCAATAATGATGCTTGTTGGGGATAGCGCAGAATGTAATCTAAAACAATTACTGCGCCTAAACTGTGACCCAAGAGAAAAACTGGGCATCCAGGATTCTGAGTCTGAATTAACTGTAAAAAGGCTCCCAGGTCGTCGCGAAATTCACTCCAAGCGTTGATATAGCCTTGCTGACCTGGTGAATGTCCATGACCACGCAAATCAAAACTATAGACAGCGTATTGCTTGGGTATCAAATGCTGAATTACATTACCGTAGCGATCGCTGTGTGCTCCAAGTCCATGCAAAATAGCTAATATTGCCCGGACTTTACCCTGTGGATGCCAGCTTTGGTAATAAAGATCAAGTCCTCCAACACCTTGGAATCTACCTTCTCTATGAGAGAGTATGCGATCGCTATGGTCAATCATAGGGTTAATTTTTTACGTATTTTCCCAACAAGCTACTAAAAAGTCAAGATTTATCTGATGTATAAAAATTCAAATTATAAAGATTGGGTAAAGAAGGTTACCTGACTTTGCTTAAGTGGTAAAAAAAGAACGGACAAGAAACGATGAGCCAACATTCTATTCTTATTAACAGAAGGCAGTTCTTGCTGGAGGAAAAAAGTATTAACAGAAACTTTAGTTCTCAGTAGAAAGCCCAGTTTAAAAAGAAGATATTGGTACGAGCGTTAAGTGCAGCAAGATATAAAGCGAAACCACTGCGCTGAAAGAGTTTCACTGGCTACAGCAAGTAGCGATCCTTAATTCAATCCCACGTTTTTAAGCGTAAGTTCTGTCTGCCTCGTGAATATCTTTCATCTTCCTTGCTAGGAGAAAAATGAATCAAAATCCTGTAGCTCCTGCCTTCGAGGTGAACGCTTCCCGCCAGTTTACTCCCTGGCTATTCGAGCAAAATCTGAGTCTGGCGTTTACCACTTATCAAGCAGGGAAATTATTTTTCATCGGCTTGCAATCTAGCGGCAAACTATCTGTTTTCGAGCGCACCTTTCAACGTTGCATGGGTTTGTATGCCCAAGGTGGCAGCTTATACATGAGTTCGCTGTATCAACTGTGGCGCTTTGAAAACACCCTACAACCGGGACAAGTTCACGACAACTACGATGTCGTCTATTTGCCCCAAGTGAGTTATGTGACTGGAGACTTAGATATCCATGATATCGCCCTAAGTAATTCTCAAGCAAATAATGATTCAGAGAATCTAATATTTGTCAATACTTTATTTAGCTGTTTAGCAAGAGTCAGTCAAACCCACAGTTTCATTCCCCTGTGGCAACCGCCGTTTATTAGTAAATTGGCAGCAGAAGACAGGTGTCATCTCAACGGATTAGCAATACGAGATGGTCAACCCAGATACGTCACTGCTGTGAGTCAGTCGGATGTGGCAGAAGGATGGCGGGACAGGCGGGCCGATGGTGGTTGCGTCATTGATGTGGAAAGTAACGAGATAGTAACCACAGGACTTTCCATGCCCCATTCACCTCGATGGTATAAAGATAAGCTGTGGTTACTCAACTCTGGGACAGGAGATTTTGGCTACCTAGACTTGAAACGGGGCAGCTTTGAACCTGTGGCATTTTGTCCGGGATATATGCGTGGTTGTGCATTTCATGGCGACTTTGCGATCGTCGGAGTTTCTCAGCCCAGGCACAACAAGACTTTTAGTGGTTTGCCTCTAGACGAGAAATTATTGCAAAAAAATACTGAACCTCGCTGTGGGCTATTAGTGATTGACCTGAAAAGCGGGGATATTGTGCATTCCCTGCGAATGGAGGGGGCGGTACTGGAATTATACGACGTAGTGGCACTACCAGAGGTGCGTCATCCAATGGCGATCGGTTTTAAGAGTGATGAAATTCGGCGAATAGTGACGATGGGATGAGAGACGTGAAATTTCACGTTTCTAGAGCCGACAAAAAATCATAAGGAGAATCAACAACAATGGCTAATGCAGTTTTAAATCTATCTGAGCTTAACGGCAGCAACGGCTTTGTGATTAACGGCATTGATATATATGACAGTTCAGGTAGTTCTGTCAGCAGTGCGGGGGAAATCAACGGCGACGGCTTTGATGACCTGATTATCGGTGCACCTTTGGCCGACCCCAATGGTCAGTCTGGGGCAGGAGAGAGCTATGTGGTGTTTGGCAGCAATAGTGGCTTTAATGCCCAACTCAATCTCTCAACCCTGGATGGCAGCAACGGCTTTGTGATTAACGGCATTGCTGAGTCTGACATCTCAGGCGCTTCTGTCAGCAGTGCGGGGGACATCAACGGCGACGGCTTTGATGACCTAATTATCGGGGCAAGAAATGCCTCCCCCAACGGTCAGCTTAATGCAGGGGAGAGTTACGTGGTGTTTGGCAGCAATAGTGGCTTTGATGCCCAACTCAACCTCTCGTCCCTGGATGGCAGCAACGGCTTTGTGATTAACGGCATTGCTCAGTCTGACTACTCAGGCGGTTCTGTCAGCAGTATAGGGGACATCAATGGCGACGGCTTTGATGACCTGATTATCGGGGCAAGAAATGCCGACCCCAACGGTCAGTCTGGGGCAGGGTCAAGCTACGTGGTGTTTGGTAGCAATAGTGGCTTTGATGCCCAATTCAACCTCTCGTCCCTGGATGGCAGCAACGGCTTTGTGATTAACGGCATTAATGCGTTTGACAACTCAGGTCGTTCTGTCAGCAGTGCGGGAGATATTAATGGCGACGGCTTCGACGACCTGATTATCGGTGCACCAAATGCCGACCCCAACGGTCAGTCTGGGGCAGGGTCAAGCTACGTGGTGTTTGGCAGCAATAGTGGCTTTGATGCCCAAATCAACCTCTCATCCTTGGATGGCAGCAACGGCTTTGTGGTTAACGGCATTGCTGTATATGACAACTCAGGCTATTCCGTCAGCAGTGCAGGGGACGTTAACGGCGACGGCTTTGATGACCTGATTATCGGGGCAAGATATGCCTACCCCAACGGTCAGTATAATGCAGGGGAGAGTTACGTGGTGTTTGGCAGCAGTAGTGGGTTTGCAGCCAATCTTAACCTCTCGTCCTTGGATGGCAGTGACGGCTTTGTGATTAACGGTATTGCAGGTGACATCTCAGGTAGTTCTGTCAGCAGTGCGGGGGACATCAATGGCGACGGCTTCGACGACCTGATTATCGGGGCAAGAAATGCCTCCCCCAACGGTCAGTTTCGTGCAGGGACAAGCTACGTGGTGTTTGGTCGCAGTAGTAGCTTTGGTGCCGAATTCAACCTCTCGTCCCTGGATGGCAGTGACGGCTTTGTGATTAACGGCATTAATGCGTCTGACAGTTCAGGCAGTTCTGTCAGCAGTGCGGGGGACATCAACGGCGACGGCTTTGACGATCTGATTATTGGGGCAACAGGTGCTGACCCCAATGGTCAACTTTGGCGACGGCTTTGATGACCTGATTATCGGGGCAAGAAATGCCTCCCCCAACGGTCAGTATAATGCAGGGTCAAGCTACGTGGTATTTGGTAGCAATAGTGGCTTTGATGCCCAATTCAACCTCTCGTCCCTGGATGGCAGCAACGGCTTTGTGATTAACGGCATTGCTCGGTCTGACAACTCAGGCTATTCCGTCAGCAGTGCGGGGGACGTTAACGGCGACGGCTTCGATGACTTGATTATCGGTGCACCAAATGCCGACCTCAACGGACAGCTTGATGCAGGGTCAAGCTACGTGGTCTTTGGCTTTCAAACTACGGCTACCACTAATGAAGATACCGCCGTTAACATCCTTGCTAGCAATATTCTACGTAGATACACAGATGTCGATGGCGATACCTTAACTATTAGTGACTTCACCAGCCCCACTAACGGCACATTGTCACTTAACGACAACAACACTCCAGACAACTCCGGTGACGACTTCTTCATTTACACCCCCAATGCCAACTTCAACGGCACTGACAGCTTCACTTTCACTGTTAGTGATGGTAATGGCGGTAGCATTACTAATACTTTCAACCTCAATGTCAAGCCCGTTAACAATGCACCCATTGCCGTCAACGATCGCCTAACTACTGGCTTTAATACTGCTGTAACCATCCTTGCTACTACTCTGCTGGCTAATGATACTGATATCGATAGCAGTAACCTCAGTATTACTGGGGTTATTGGTGCAATTAATGGTACTGCTGTGTTGAATAATAACGGCACTCCAGGCAACTCGACAGATGATTTCATCGTGTTTACCCCAATTAATGGGTTTAGTGGTAATGCCAATTTTAATTACACCATCAGCGATGGTAGCCTGACTAGTACTGCTAGAGTTGCGATCGCTGTTGGTGCTAATATCTCTGGCGGTGGCGGCAACGATAACATCTCTGCTGGTGAGGGTAACGATATCATTAATGGTAATAGTGGTGATGACCTTTTGCGGGGCGGGTCAGGCGATGATATTCTCATCGGTGGAGAAGGCAATGATACTCTTGTGGGTGGCAGAGGCAATGATATTCTCATCGGTGGTGTAGGTGCTGACTTTTTCCTTTACAACAGCAATGCTGATTTTACTACCACTGCTGTTGGTATTGATGCGATCGCTGATTTCAACAGTTCTGAAGGTGACAAAATTGTACTGGATAAGACTACCTTTAGTGCAATCGCTTCTGCTCCGGGAACAGGTTTCAGTAATACCAATGATTTTCAAATCACTTCTTCAGCAGCGGCTAGCACGGCAAAAATTGTCTACGATTCTGTGAGTGGACAATTGTTCTACAACCAAAATGGCAGCACGGCTGGTTTTGGCAGTGGTGGTCTATTTGCAACTTTAACTGGTGCGCCAACTCTCACGGCATCAGATTTTATGTTGCAGGCATAGTCCGATAACTCTCAATACTTGTCGGTTAAGGGGGAAAGGGGAAGGGGAAAGGGAAATTAAAAACCTTTAACCCTTACTTTTTAACCCTTTTCCAAAACCAAACTTTGGGTTCAAAATGCTTAACCGAGTAGTATTGCGATAACTCTTATCAAATCACTTGCAATTCATCTACCGTACCTAAAAAGTACAGTGGATGAATTGCCGTTTTAGATAAAAATAGCTCCTGGCTATGGAAGAATTACAGGGAATTGGATTAACCTCATGTATTTAAAATATCCTGAAATAATTCCACAACTTCTAACCGTAGGTTGGTTAATGATATAACCTCAAGAATTATGATTAGTTTATGAATTCAAAGAGGGTGTTATCAAAAGTTCTTCTAGCGAATCTGTTCAAGAAGACCTAGCTGATGAAGTAACTTCCGAAGTTCATACAGAATCTAGCCATCAGCAGGAAAATAGAACACAATCAGAAACTTTGCCGCCTTTGACAGCCGCCGCAATCAAGCGGGTAAAGGAGGGTGTAGCGGCGGCTAGCGATCGCGATGTTCGTCAAATTATCGAAAAAACTCTCAATCACCTAGAAGCTATTAATCAGGGGCATTCCGAACCCAAAGCTAGCTCTGGGCTACGTCGTTTTGTAATGCGATCGCTCATCCATTCCTTTTTTAAGGTACGAGTAGAACACCTCGAAAGAATACCTCAGCAAGCTGCAATCTTGTCTGTCAACCATCTCCACCACATCGATCCCTTACTCCTCCTAGCCGAACTTCCCACCCAACCTTACTATTACATCCTGGGTGATGCTCGTACCCTCTATAACAAGTGCTGGAAACGCTTTATCCTCGATTTTGCGGGGGGCGTGATTCCTTTAGAACGGGTGTGGAAAGAAGAAATTGCTGTCATGGAAGCGGCTAAAGCAGGAAGGCAAGATTTAGTTGAGCTAGCCGCAGCAATTAAACAGACAGTACCCACAGGGGAAGATATACACACACTGCGACAAATAGACCGGATTATTCTGGCAATTTTGACTCGTGGGGATGGGATGATTCTCTTTCCCGAAGGACGACTAGGAACTACTGAGGCTCAGTTGCATCTCCCCTTGAAGCGCGGGACTGTGATTTATGCCTTGCGGGCTGGTGTACCAATTATTCCAGTTGCGCTGATTGGAACTCATGACCTCTATTTGGGAAAAGAGTTAACAATTCGGGTAGGTGAACCGTTACACTTTGCCCAAACAACCAGACCAAAACGCCAGGAAGTTGACCTAGCTTTAAAAAAATTGCAGAATGCGATGCTAGCTTTGTTGCCAACTGACTATCAAGAACCAACAGGTTTAAAGCTGTTACGTTATTTCCTTAATCATATATTGTGGTGAGGGATTATTGTTCTAAAAAGTTTGTAACTTTGAAATTTGATGTCCCCTCCCAACAGTGGTTTAAAAATGCACTTACTTGAGCATCTGCGGAATCAACCGATTCCCTAGAAGCGTTAAATTGTACTGCTGTCACAATGTACTCAAAGATAATTACAAACTGCTTTTGGGGTGAAATTCTTTCGACTACAATTGTTTCACCTATCTTAGGGATTTGAGGCACATTTACCACAAATGTCTCAATTTTTGGTTTATCTAATGGATTTTTGAAATTGAAGTATTTACAGTAAACAATAATTTTCACTTAGACAACCACCAATAACATTATAGATATTGAACCTCACATGACTAAAAGTCACGCTCAATATAAAACAGGAGTCAGAATACAGAATTCAGAATTCAGAATTGGTGAATACTCTACCCATAAAGGGATAGAGTTTTAAGGTGAGAACATTTTAATTTTTTTCGCCCACTAAACACTCGCTTTTAACCAATATTCGTCACCCACTCGTACAGAATTCATACTGAATTCTGACTCCTGAGTTCTGAATTCTTCTTATAAACCTGGAAACCCAGATTAAATCTGACGAGTCTTAATTACGAATTACGAATTACGAATTACGAATTACGAATTACGAATTACGAATTACGAATTAGTATTATTTTCCCTGCCATAGCTGTCGCAACGACTGAAAAATATTTACAAATTTCTCTTCTAGCCAGAGCATAACATAATCAAGCCATTCCAGAACTTGCTCTAAGGGATGCTTCTCATACCCATTTGAAGTTGCTTTAATTTCTATCCAGTCTGGCTGTGCCTCAACTTGACTACTTTGGTGAAATTGCTGTTGTAAAATTTCCCCTTTTCTACTCTCGCTTTTAGTTTGAGAAATGCGAGCTTCGGTTTGTTTTGCAGAGGCGACTTTTCCAGATGCTTTTTGACTGGAAACGAGATTACTAGTTGTTTGTTTTCTTCGTACCAAGCCAGAGCCAAATTTAGGCTGTTTTACACTCAAATTCTTTTGTGGAAAATGCCCTACTGATAAACTTGGAACTAAAGCAGGATTTGTTATTTGAGAAAGCGTAACTGAGTTGTCAGCAACGGTTTCGGTGTTACCAAATAAATCATTCCACGTTAGCCAAGGATCATCTGTTAAATCCTGATTATCCAATTGAGGGCTTTTGGAAAAAGCTTTTATAAAGCGTGATGAGAAGAGTTTACCTGGTAATCTCTCATCACTGGTTGTTGGCTCAAGGGTTTTTCTACTACCAACACCAAAAAAGTAATTAAGCGCCGCCTCAATCAAAGCCTGAATATTTAGTGTATGAGTTTCCAAACCATCAGCATTGGGTGCAATTTCTCCCCTACCAGCTAATTGCTCTTTGCCATAAAGAAATATGTTTAACTGAGTTTGAGCAACTTGGACAATTTCTTGACTACGTTCTTGCGCTGGGACTAAAGCATTTGATTCCAACTTAGCAACAGCTATATCTAAAAATGCTAATAATCTATCCGTATTAAGTAAATCTTTTGGTATACCCTCAGCTATAACTGGAATTTGGGCTGAATTTCCGCCAGTAAGTTTTGCTAATAATCGGTCAATTTGTGGTAGTAACTGCGTTTCTTTTTTGTCTATAATCAACCGCCAATACTGCCAATACTTAGCAACTTCGTTAATTATTCGGTCTTCTAATTTTGTCTGCTGTTGGGGTGTTAAGATATCTAAAATTTCATTATCGGCAGTAACAAGTACTAAATTCCGATTCATCAAATTTGTGGCAATTCCGCGCACTATTGGAAGATGCTGTTGAAGGTCATTTTCCAAGTGTGAAGGGTTGAGACTTCCGGCTTTATTCTCTGGAATATTTGATGATTGAGTAATATTAGAGCCATGATTAACGAATTTCAGCCGAAAAACTCCCAATGAAGCCAAGAGATTGAAATGTTCAGATGTTTTCGTAGGAGTGCAGGCGGGTTCATCTAATGATAGATAATTGACTGCCTCTAATACATTTTGAATGGGAGTATCAGCATTTGGCAGAGTTTCTGGCTGGAAATCGGTATCATTTGGTTGTAACTTTAGTCTAGTTTGTGGTTCTTTAGTGTGTAGCGTTTTCCCAGACGATTCCGATGACTGAAACAGTAGATACACTGGATAAAGTAGTGCCTCGACACCCCACTTAGTAGCAACTTGCAAATGCCGGAAGGTGTGTTCCCACTGTTGTGTCACCCGCCGAGATTGCTGGTGGACAAAGTTAAATAGTCTGCTTTGATAACGTCCAGAGGAACCAGAAGACATAGTAGTAATTTTTTAGTTCAAGTCTTGTTAAGTTGTGAGACTCGCGCCAAACAATAAAAACGACCAACACCTCATCTTAGCGAAAATATGACCCCGACTGTCTCTCAATCCCAAACCAAATCCATCTCACAAGCAATTGAGCAACTGCGCTCTTTTTGTCAAGTTAATCTTCAGTCTACTTGGCTATACCAGGAATCTGACCTGATTATTACTGATGTTGTAGCTGCTGATTTGTCTCATTGGCAACCTGTCGAGTTGAATGCGAAAGAACATATCGCTTGGACAGGGGGGAAAAAAGTGCTATGGCTAGTGCAAAGATTGGTGGTTCCCCAAGATTTACAGGGTTATCCCTTAACTGGGTTATCTTTGCGGCTGGCGCTGGTTTGGTGGGCAGATTCTGCTGAGATTTATGTAAATGGGGAGTTAGTGCTGGAGGGTGATTTATTTGATTGTTCGCCGAGAGTGCTTCTCAGTCAAGAGGTGAAGCCAGGAGAAGAATTTATTGTGGCTTTGCGGTTAGTGAGTCCGGGACATTGTGATGGTGCTTTAGTGCGATCGCTCCTAGTTTACGAGTCTACTGTTGATAATAATCCCGATCCGGGCTTTGTGGCTGATGAATTAGCTGTGGTGCAACTTTATTTGGAAAAGTTTGCACCGGAAAAGTTAGATGTTTTGGCGGCGATGATGGCGGAGGTTGCGAACCCCAGAGGCGCAGAGGACACGGAGGAGAAGAAAGAGTTAGTAAAATCGTTTTTATCTCTACGCCAAAACCTAATTCAATCTGAAATCTTAGCCCCCTTTTTGAAGGGGGATCAAAAATCTAAAATTTTCTTATTGGGTCATGCTCACTTAGATTTAGCATGGCTATGGCCTGTGAGTGAAACTTGGAATGCGGCGCAAAACACTTTTGAATCGGTTCTGAAGTTGCAAGCAGATTTTCCTGAGTTAATTTTCTGTCATTCGACTCCCGCACTTTATGCCTGGATTGAAGAACATCGCCCGGATTTGTTTAGGGAAATTCAAGCACAGGTAGCCGCTGGACGTTGGGAAGTTGTCGGCGGAATGTGGGTGGAACCAGAACTCAACCTAATTTCTGGTGAATCAATAGTTCGTCAGCTATTGTATGGTCAACGCTACATCCAGGAAAAATTTGGCAAGCTTTCAACCATAGTGTGGGTTCCAGATACTTTTGGTTTTTGTGCAACTTTACCGCAGTTTTTCGCGAATGCCGGTATTGAATATTTTGTGACACAGAAGTTGCGGTGGAATGATACTACCAAATTTGATTATGGGGCTTTTTGGTGGCGATCGCCTGACGGTAGCGAAGTCTTTAGTTTGATGTCTGCACCCATCGGTGAAAGCATTGATCCAGTTAAAATGGCATCCTACGCTCTTGAATGGCAAACCCAAACTGGTTTATCAGAATCCCTCTGGCTTCCCGGTGTCGGCGACCACGGCGGCGGCCCCACCCGTGATATGTTAGAAACCGCCCAACGCTGGCAAAAGTCACCTTTCTTCCCAGACTTAGAATTCACAACATCTGAAAAATATTTACAGCAAATTGTAGAGACGCGATTCATCGCGTCTGTCAGTAATTATAATTCCCCCCCTGCCTCCCCTGCCTCCCCTGCCTCCCCTGCTCCCCCTCCCTTCCCCACCTGGAATGACGAACTATACTTAGAATTCCATCGCGGTTGCTACACTACCCACGCAGATCAAAAACACTGGAATCGTCGTTGTGAAAACTTATTGTATGAAGCTGAACTCTTTGCTACCTTGGCAACCGTAAGCTGTGGCGTGACATATCCCAAAGCAGAAATCGAAGCAGCTTGGAAGCAAGTGTTATTTCAACAGTTTCACGACATTTTACCTGGTTCTTCAATTACCCAAGTTTACACAGATGCGTTGCCCCAGTGGCAGCAAGTGGAACAAGTAGGAACGAAGATATTACAAGAATCACTTTTAGCGATCGCATCTCACATTACCCTATCAGAACCACCAAAACCCGATAGTTTGCCTATTTTCGTTTTCAATTCTCTCAACTGGCAACGTTCTGAGGTAGTCTCTGTAACCTTACCCACACCAGAAGAATGGCAGATTTACGACACTTCTGGAAAGCAGCTTGTCTCCCAATTCTCTGAACCATCAACGCTACTATTTCTCGCCACCGAAATTCCACCCATAGGCTACCGCATATTTTGGCTTTCTCCCCCATCCCCCTCATCCCCCTCATCCCCCTCATCCCCCCTCCTCCCAGACTGGATTTTAGAAAATGAATTCCTACGAGTTGTTATAGATCCTGATACTGGAGATTTATCAAGTGTTTTTGATAAAACTTATCAACGAGAAGTTTTGAGTGGGGCGGGGAATCAACTACAAGCTTTTAAAGACAGTGGTCAATATTGGGATGCTTGGAATATAGATCCCAATTATGCTCAACATCCTTTACCCTCAACAAATCTTCAATCGATTCAGTGGTTAGAACCAGGCCCAGTGCAAAGTCGTGTGCGCGTGGTGCGTCAGTTGGGTGAATCGGAATTTTGCCAAGACTATATTCTGCAAGCTGGTTCACCTCTGCTAAAGATAGCTACTACCGTCAATTGGCAAGAAAATCATGTATTGGTGAAAGCTGCTTTTCCTCTAAATATCGAAGCAGACTTTGCTACTTATGAAATTCCCTGTAGCGCAATTCGCCGCCCAACTAAACCACAAACCCCCGCAGAACAAGCAAAATGGGAAGTCCCCGCTTTGCGTTGGGCTGACTTAACAGCAGAAAATACAATCCAAAATCCAAAATCTAAAATCCAAAATTCTTATGGTGTCAGTTTACTGAATGATTGCAAATACGGTTACGACAGCAAGCCAAATCAACTCCGTTTGACACTGCTACGCAGTTCTAATTGGCCAGACTCACAGGCTGATAGAGGTTTTCACGAGTTCACATATACCTTGTATCCTCATGCTGGTAGCTGGGAATCAGCCCATACGGTACGGCGTGGCTATGAATTGAATATCCCGTTACAAGTGATATTAAATCCACTCACAACTCAAAATTCAGCACTGACTCAACGCCTCGTTACCGCTAACAGCACTATAAAAGGGGTGAGTTTCCTAGATTTATCCGCTGAAAATTTAATCTTGATGGCCTTGAAGCCATCAGAGGACGACCCACAGCAGTTAATTCTGCGGTGTTATGAATGTCACGGAGAAACAACCGAGTTATCTTTGCAAAGTGATTTGGGGTTGAATCTAGGAGAAACAGTAGATTTATTAGAGCGTTCCTCTAACACTGAATTCTCATCTGGGCAACAAATCTTGACGATACAGCCTTGGAAAATCGCTAGCTTCAAGGTGATACCAGCGATTAATTCCAGTCTTGCATAAGTCAATACAGACCTAACCCCCAGCCCCTTCCCTACAAGGGAAGGGGAGTCAATACGGTTCGGTTAAGGCAAGAGATGCGATAAATCGCCGTCTTTACAATAATCAGTCCTTTGTAGAGACGGCGATTTATCGCGTCTTTGCAATCTAGGGCGTGTCATCAAAAAACCTTATCCGAACCGTATTGGAAGGGGAGTAAGATTCAAAGCCTCTCTCCTTTTAGGAGAGAGGTTTGGAGAGAGGTCAAGCTTTACTAGTGTTGACTCTTGACTGCTAACTCCTTTAATCTTCGTGATCATCAAACGGATCGTTCAATTCCTTGCTAGGAGGGCCAAAGGAGGTATAAATTGAAATTCCAGTGATGGCAACCACTACGGCAGCCATAGAAATGCTAAGAACTATTGCGGGTTCCATAATTGAGAGATTGATTATGAGTGCTATTCTTATAGAATATTACAGAAGATTAAAAAAAGCTTTGGCAAGTAATCTTAGGTGAACTATGGCACAAAGGACTAGGTTGGGAGATATCCTGAAACCACTTAACTCTGAGTATGGGAAAGTGGCTCCAGGTTGGGGTACTACCCCGGTGATGGCTGTTTTTATTCTGCTATTTTTCGTGTTTCTGCTGATTATTCTGCAACTTTACAATCAATCACTGTTGGTTCAGGATGTATTTGTCGATTGGCGCAGTTTAGGACGCTAACGGATAGACAGCTATCAAGTTTGGATAACAAGTTAAGTTACACCCGGTTCATCCGGGTTTTTTTGTGAATGCTCAGTCCACACTAACTATTGAGTATTCTTATAGTATGTGAGTTTCTGTAGTAGTTCCATAGTTTACAGGAGACAAAAATGAATATATTTGGTATCGGTCTGCCAGAAATGGGTGTAATTATGGTAGTGGCGCTGTTAATCTTTGGCCCCAAAAAGCTACCAGAAATTGGTCGGAGTGTGGGCAAAACAATTCGTAGTTTCCAAGAAGCTTCCAAAGAGTTTCAAAGCGAGTTTCAAAAAGAAGCAGAACAGTTAGAAGAAGTTGTCAAGACTACTGCTGAATTGGAACCTAAGCAAATCTACCCTGCTAAATCTGAGCAGGATACCGCTAGTTCTTCTCAACCTAGCTAGTAGTTTGTCAAGTTGAAATTGATGGGTAAGCAAGTTCGTAGTAAGGACTTTAGTCCTGAATTTTCTAAGCACTAAAGTCCTTACTACAAACCCTCCAAACTGTCTTGACAAAATACTAGTAATGTGTTGCTCATCAATTGACTGTAGGCAAAATGACAGAAGCAGTTACGCAACCAGCTTTGGTGATTCCCCAGCTAATTGTTGGATTGGGGAATCCAGAAGCTAAGTATGACCAAACACGCCATAATATCGGCTTTGCTGCTGTAGAAACTCTCTCCCGTTCTTGGCGCATTTCCTTAGCAGAAAACCGCAAGTTTCAGGGTGAGTATGGCGAGGGTATAGCCCCAGGTGGAGGTAAGATTCGCTTACTAAAGCCGTTAACTTATATGAATCGCTCAGGACAAGCAATACAAGCGGTGACAAATTGGTATAAATTGCCACCTGAGTCAGTGCTGATAATTTATGACGATATGGATTTGCCTTTGGGAAAAACTCGTCTACGCTTATCTGGTTCGGCTGGGGGACATAACGGCATGAAAAGTGCGATCGCACATCTTAGTACCCAAAACTTTCCCCGTTTGCGAATCGGTATTGGTAAACCCAAAGATGCAGCTAATAACGATGATTCCGGTGCTATCTCCCATGTACTGGGGCGATTTTCCTCTGCGGAGAATCAGCAGATGTCTCTTGTACTTCAGTTCGTGGTTGAGTGTCTTGAACTAAGCCTCAAGCAGGGAGTAGAAAAGGCGATGAATGTTTGTAATAGCCGCACCATTAATAATTCTGAGTCTTAGGGTTAGATGAATACTGCCCTATCAGCTTGCGAAAGGAAGCTAACCGATGCTTAAAGGCGCTTATTTTGGTTGATGGGTAGCGCTTTTAGCTTCTTCCATCCAACCAAGATAAAGCCCTTAACGTTCTCTGTGCTTAGGAAAAGCGACTCATCTATACCCTAATTGTAGGTGCGGCATAGTTTTCTTATAGGTTTTATTTAAAACGTCTGGTTCGTCTAGCTGCTACTGCCTTACGTTTGCGTTTTTCTATCGGTGTTTCAAAGTGCCGATGATATTTCACATCAGCTAATATCCCAGCTTTGGAAACCTGGCGTTTAAACCGACGCAAAGCTGAGTCTATTCCTTCGTTCTCTCCTAGAACCACCTGGGTCATTCTTAGCTTTTCCTCATCATCAATAGTTTCCATTCTAATATTACCCTCAACCTTAGTAAAATCCCCTTGAGTAGAAGTCATCGTTAAGAAGCTATTCGTCCATTTGACGCTAGTTATGTGTGCTTCTTGAACGTGAAATCGACACTTAACCAAAAGTTAATTTAAGCGCTCTAAAAGGATGTTTGAAAAGTCCTCTTGTCGATATCAAAAATTTTAGATCCCCCCTAACCCCCCTTAAAAAGGCTACGGTGTACACACAAGTCTTCTAGAGTTGCGCCACAGGCTTTTGATCCCCCCAACCCCCCTTAAAAAGGGGGGCAAA
>NZ_JBDNJQ010000398.1:0-1005 GCF_051172895.1 Nostoc sp. CALU 1950
ACGCCTTATGTGAATTAAGGGAGAGGATGTTGCTCAAAAGTAAGGACATCAATACCAAAACGCTGACGCAGAAAAAGACGTAGAGTATGACTGGTGATTTTAGCGGCAACATGGACGCACAGAGCATCAACTTTCTTTCTCAGCAGACGTTCCAAATTACGTCCTGTATTTTGTACCTCGTTAAATACGCCTTCCACACGTTCTCGAAAGCTATTTAATAAACCCTCAAAAGCTTTTGGCTGTTGTTGTAATTGGTTAGCTCGATGGGGGGTGAAAATCTGATTACCTGTAGTTTTGGAGATATCGCTCTGCCATTGGCCACCAATGAATCCTTTGTCAGCCAAGATACGACAACCACGAACGCAGCCTAAAACTGATTCGGCGGCGAGACGTTCATCAGTACTGGCAGGCACTAAAGAGTAAACTAAGGGTATACCGTTGAGAGTACTGATGAGTACCAATTTGTAACCAAAGTAGTTCATTTTCCGACTGGCACACCACCCATAATCAGCACTGCCTGTAAAATCACTTCTGAGTTTATCTCGCTTGTAACCCACTACTGGTAATGGTTTTGTATCCAACAGTAGGGTACGCTCAAAGATGGCTCCCAACTCCACGACCCAGAAACGTCTTAATTCTTCCAGCATTCCTTCCAGACGTCTGGCTCGTCGGTTGAACTGGCTTTGGTCTAACAGTTTTGGGAAGAGGCTCAAATAGTTGGCCCGCATAAACCCTAAAAACTGTTGTTCTCCTGGGTATGGGAAAAAATCCATTGCTACCAATAACGTTAGCATTTCACTATCTGTGAATCTTGGTGATGGCCCTGGCAATAACGGTACATAACGAAAGCCTTTTTGCTGATACCAGTCATCTACCAGCACAAAAATTGTTGTCAACAGGGTTGAACCGTCTACCATATTCATTGGGAGACCTCAAGCTTTGGTGTCGTTACCTTTATCTTGGGGTTTCCCCTTCTTTTTTGCTACCCCATCTCACATAAGGCGT
>NZ_JBDNJQ010000399.1:0-1005 GCF_051172895.1 Nostoc sp. CALU 1950
ATCCGTAACCCGCAGGTTGATAGTGATATTCGTAGGGTGGCAGCAGAAAGCTTAGAGAAAATTGATCCAGGTAACCAAACGGCGATTGAAGCTTTGATCTCACTTATCCGTGACCCACAGGTTGATAGTGATATTCGTAGGGTGGCAGCAGAAAGCTTAGGGAAGATTGATCCAGGTAACCAAACGGCGATTGAAGCTTTGATCTCACTTATCCGTAACCCACAGGTTAGTAGTATTAGGCGTTGGCTGGCAGCACATAGCTTACGAGAATTTGGCTTCCGCAACCAAACGGCGATTGAAGGATTGATCTTACTTATCCATGACCCACAGGTTGATAGTGATATTTGTAGGGTGGCAGCAGAAAGCTTAGGGGAAATTGACCCTGGCAACAAAATAGCGATTGACGCTTTGATCTTACTTATCCATGACCCACAGGTTGATAGTTATATTCGTAGACAGGCGGCAGAAAGCTTAGGGAAAATCGGCGTTGGCAACAAAATAGCGATTGACGCTTTGATCTCACTTATCCGTGACCTACAGGTTAATAGTTATACGCGTTTGCAAGCAGTATCTAGCTTAATAGAAATTGACCCTGGTAACCAAACGGCGATTGAAGGGTTGATAGCACTTATCCGTGACCCACAGGTTAATAGTTATAGCCGTAGGCAGGTGGCAGAAAGCTTAGGAAAAATTGACCCTGGCAATCAAATAGCGATTGACGCTTTGATCTTACTTATCCATGACCCACAGGTTGATAGTTATAGCCGTAGGCAGGCAGCAGAAAGCTTAGGGGAAATTGACCCTGGCAATCAAATAGCGATTGACGCTTTGATCTTACTTATCCATGACCCACAGGTTGATAGTGATATTCGTAGACAGGCGGCAGAAAGCTTAGGGGAAATTGACCCTGGCAACCAAACGGCGATTGACGCTTTGATCTTACTTATCCATGACCCACAGGTTGATAGTGATATTCGTAGACAGGCGGCAGAAAGCTTAGGGGAA
>NZ_JBDNJQ010000400.1:0-982 GCF_051172895.1 Nostoc sp. CALU 1950
CCCTCTTCAGTTCGACGATCTTGTTACAGAATATTAAGTCGCACATCGCGTTATTAATCAGTTAAACATTTTAAACTTAGAAGAAAAGGTTAAACGTATCTAAAGCTTGTAACTATT
Source organism: Nostoc sp. CALU 1950 (assembly GCF_051172895.1). Taxonomy (NCBI): domain Bacteria; kingdom Bacillati; phylum Cyanobacteriota; class Cyanophyceae; order Nostocales; family Nostocaceae; genus Nostoc; species Nostoc sp. CALU 1950. Next base: position 118 of record NZ_JBDNJQ010000400.1, read on the forward strand.
TAATAAAACGAACATTAAAAAAGCCAGTAATTCCATGCACAATCGCGAAAGGTTGGTTGATTTGAGACGCACTCATTTCCAGAAACGCTTACCTCTAAATCAGCAAGTCATTAACTTAGCAGGAAATATAGATACCCATGCCTTCTTAATAAACCCAGCCTCTCACAACATTTTTCTTTATCTGACAGACTATGTAAAAGTTTTTTCTGAGTATTGGTTTAAGACAAGCTCAAATAAGATACGCGTTCTTGATTGGGGGTGTGGTAAAGGACATATTTCCTTTCTAATGCGTGAAATGGATGTCCAAATCACCAGTTGTGATGTGCGCGGTACTGGTACTGGTGACTCAGCTTTTGGTCAGACTACACCCATTATAGAGAAAGCGTCCCTAACGGTTGTTCCCCTAGAACATCCTTATTTACTTCCATTCAACGATGCAAGCTTTGATCTCGTTTTAAGTTTTGGAGTCCTTGAACACGTTCCCAATGATCTTGCTTCCCTTGGTGAGATTAATCGAGTGTTAAAACCAGAGGGTCTTTTCTTTTGTTTTTTCCTTCCCTACTACTTTTCCTGGACTCAGCGTTTAGCTCATTTGCGGGGAGATTTTTATCATGACCGCTTGTATTCCAAAAAGATGGTGAAAAACCTGCTCAAGCAAACCAACTTTGAACTGCTTGACCTTTGGCATAGGCAACTTCTACCTAAAAATAGTGTTTCATACGCCAATTACCACGTTTTTGAATCTGTAGACCAATGGCTGAGTGAAAACACGCCCTTTAAATATATTGGAACTAACATTGAATTTGTTGCTTACGCCTTATGTGAGATGGGGTAGCAAAAAAGAAGGGGAAACCCCAAGATAAAG
>NZ_JBDNJQ010000401.1:0-963 GCF_051172895.1 Nostoc sp. CALU 1950
ATGGTGAGGCGATTAGCATAAAATTTGACCCATCAAAACTTTTCAAACAGCCTCTAACCAATAAACCAACCTAATCCCCTCTGACAATCCCTAGATTACTCAGGGGGGTCTTATTATCTACTAAATATCTTTCTATTTACGCTTACTCGTTAGATTATGTTCTCTACACAGTAGACGTAACACCGCGTGTTGCTGATGATAACTGCACCAGGATTCTCTATATTCCTTATCGTCTTTACAAAACTGTTTACTAAAATACGTCCCTGTAGCCTCCTGAAACTCTGTAGGAATGCCAGTCCTATCTTTCTCGAAGTCGCTAATAAGCTTACTAAATAAAGGCTTATGATGATCTACGTGTAGCTCATTACTCAGACCGCAAATGTCACAGACTTGGCTAGATCCCCTCTGTTTAAGATATACCCCTGTTTGCCCCCCAACGGCTTCTCTGTAAGCGGATTTGCGTCTTTTTTCTATTAATCGAGACATATTATATTTACATTTTTCAGCACTAAAATCCACTGTAGAGCCATCTTCCCTAATAACCCAAAAGCATTTGTTTTTACGCTGTGGCGACTCTCTAACCTCGATCTGCTTTATCCCTATGCCTATTTTACTATCAACCTCTGGGTGTAATAAGAGTAAATCATATACTACGGATGCTTCTTGGCTTTCTAAAACTCTTATACCTCTGCTTAATACTGATTTAATGTAGTTGTCTCTCTCTTTTTGAGTCTTAAAGTGAAAACCACCGAGTTCTGAGGGTTTTGCTAACATAACAAGTTACTAGTATCTAATATTACCTATCTCAGTCTATTCGGGTAAATATCCGAGGTCAATGATACCCCCACTTAGTTGACTAAATGTCTACAACAGCATACAAAAAAGACAACCCTAATATGACCCTGAAACTAGGCTGTTGACTTTGTGGGTTTTTAGGCGGTTTTTGCTCATGCAGTTTTTGTG
>NZ_JBDNJQ010000402.1:0-945 GCF_051172895.1 Nostoc sp. CALU 1950
GCACAGACGCGATTCATCGCGTCTGTGCTGGAGTCCTGATTTATTAGTTGTTCGACTAAGAGGGCGGCGTGTTCTTCTAGGACTTCGACGATATCACCGAGGGTACGGCATTGTGTGCCATTGACTATTGAGTATTCACCGCTAATCATTGACAAATCGGCTGTGAGGGGATCGAAATCTAGTCCCCAATCTTGAGCGATCGCACGGGTAATACCTGGAGAATGGCGATTGGGGATGCGAGCGATCGCTACTATTAAATCTCGTAACTGCCTTCCTTGGGGACATTGCCCAAAAATGTGCAAGCCATCGCGGATTTGGGCTTCTTTCAATTCACACAGATAGCCACCGATGGAATTCAAAATTAAAGATTCAGACTTAAAAATCTCTGTTTCATTTTGAATTCCTAAATCTAGATGGAGATTTTCTTTGATCACCAGTTCGTGGATGCGATCGCGAATCACTGGCAAACGCGAAGGATCTAAGCTGTCCGCTTCATAATACTCATCAATTAAATTTTCTAACTGCTGCAAAGAACCGTAGAGTTCCGCGCGAGTCATCGGTGGCGTTAGGTGATCTATAATCACCGCTTGAGCGCGACGTTTGGCTTGGGAACCTTCACCAGGATCGTTGACAATAAACGGGTACAGGTGGGGAAGTGCGCCGAAAGCTACTTCTGGATAACAATTACTCGATAAAGCCACACTTTTACCCGGTAGCCATTCTAGATTTCCGTGTTTCCCTACATGAACTACAGCATCAGCACCAAAGGTTTCTCTAACCCAATAGTAGAAAGCTAAATAAGCATGGGTTGGTTCTAAATCCGGCGCATGATAATTCAAACTGGGGTCATTATCATAACCCCTTGCTGGCTGAATTCCCACGAAGATGTTGCCGAGTTGAATTCCGGGAACGGGGATGGAGGCAGGGGGGCAAGGGGGCAGGGGG
>NZ_JBDNJQ010000403.1:0-944 GCF_051172895.1 Nostoc sp. CALU 1950
ATTAAAGATTTATTTATTTGTTCTTTACAATTTATTTAAAAATAAAATCAAAAATAAGTTTAATAATATTTCATGGGAAGAATATTGTTTTTATTATACGTTTTTATATGTAAATCATGGATTTTGTGCATGGGTAAAGAAATAAGTTAATCGTCATTCTAATTTTATCTACGTGTCTTTGCGTCCTGCGAATTTCTCACACTTCCGGTGGCCTGCACCAAAACTAGAAGCTAGTGGTCATAATTATCTTTGCCTACCCGTTTTTTTACTAGTACACCGTGACGGAAGTTTACCTGCCTTGTAATAATAGGCTTAAGTCTATTGTTTGGTTAATTGAAATGGTAGGTGGACTTAGCTGCTGTGAGAGATGAAAATTAATTTTGTTTATCGATCAATGTCTTAGTGAATTGACAAAGTGTTGACACCGAGTTGAATATTTTAAACCTTGCTTAAGAAAATAATGCTGGACTTTCTTAATCCCCTTTTAAATCGCCATCCAGAGCGATTTAAAGCCAACGTCGAACTTTACACATGGCAAACTTGTCCATACTGCATTCGTGCCAAAATTCTGCTGTGGTGGAAAGGTGTAAACTTTACTGAATATAAAATCGACGGCGACGAAGCAGCCAGAGCTAAAATGGCAGAACGCGCTAACGGACGCCGTACAGTACCACAAATTTTTATCAATAACCAGCACATTGGCGGCTGCGATGACCTATATCAGCTAGACACACAAAGTCAACTCGATCCCCTTTTAGCCCAAGCCGCTATTTAGAAATCAAATCAACCCCAACAATTTTCTTGGCGATGCTATGTTGGGCAATTTTGGATTCTAAATTTCTCGGTAAGCAAGTTCGTAGTAAGGACTTTAGTCCTTATTTTCTAAGCACTAGGGCGTGTCATCAATTAGGTAAACTTGAGTAGGTAATGCTTGGGATAAGCCA
>NZ_JBDNJQ010000404.1:0-943 GCF_051172895.1 Nostoc sp. CALU 1950
GGGTCACAATTGTGGCGATTAAGCCAGAAACAGACAGTATGAGCTAAAATCTTGCGATTGAGACGACTGGTAAGATGCCACATATCTCTAGCTCGAATCTTCTCTATATGAAATCTCTCAACTAATTGACCAATAACTGTTTCAATGAGGCGACGAAAGCGTTGCATTAATCGAACTGAAGATTGACTACGAGAGTCAGACATATTAGAACGCAGAGGGGTTTGTAAATTAATACCCACTGTTTCAAGTTCTCCTGACAAAAACTGACTTAAATAACCTTTATCTGCGATTAATAAACCTTTAACTCGCGTGATTAAATCCCAAAGTGCTTCTCGTTCACTGCCATTTGCCGGAGTCAGGGTAAACCCACTAATAACTCCTATGCCACTAATGATTAAATGCCCATGAAACCCATAATACGTCTGTTTCTTGGCAGCACAAAAGCCATAATCTGCTTGGGATTTAAAACTCCGGCAGTTGGGAGCGCGACTGAAGCCACACAAAGGTATTGGTAATCCATCAATTAAATGAAGTTGCTCAGAAAATGCCCCTAAATGCTGTGCTAATTTTTGTTGTAACAGTTCTTTATACTGCCAACAATTAGCTGCTTGACGAATAAAAGCATAGCGACTCTTTAACTGAGGAAATAGCCCTAACCAATGACGGTGAAAGTATTTCCAAATGTCTTTGTCAGCATCTATTCCCAAAAACTCTGCCACTACTTCCATTGTTAAAACTTCACTCTCCCTTAAACTTGGAGCAAAACCTCGTCTCTTAATTGGGTATATCTGGGTGATTTCAATCAGCACATCGTCAACACAGCAAAATACGGCAATGATAAACTCTTCTATAGAAAACATTTTTCCCTCATTCCACTCACTGGTAACGATTTTCTCGCTCCAGTGCGGATTGTGGGAATTTTCTTTTCAATCGTTCATACACC
>NZ_JBDNJQ010000041.1:0-50292 GCF_051172895.1 Nostoc sp. CALU 1950
CTTAGCTAGCCTTACTGAATCTAGCTTGCTGCAATCCAATAGTTTGAATTGGATGCTCTATGTGGCTGTATCTTTCTCAGTGAGAAGAAAATATGAAACAAAATTAAAATCATGAAACAAAAAAAACAAAGATAGCCCAATTATGGAAAAAGTGCAGCATATGTGTCGAACTAAAACTATCAAGATTATCCTGTTAGGTCCTAGCTTACTCCAGCAGGGAGGCATTTCCAATTACGAAAAACTTTTTTTGGACTATGCTCCTTCTGAAGTTAACATACGTCATGTTGTTACTCACCAAGAAGGATCTACAACGTTCAAGATAATAATATTTTTGAGTGCTATATATAAATTTTTTTGGATGTTAATCAGGGAAGAAGTTGATATTGTTCAACTGGAAATTTCTCAGCGGGGTAGTGTCTTACGACAAGCGATTATGGCACTTTTAGCTTGGGTATTTCACAAGCCGATCATTCTACATGCTCACGGTAGTCAATTTCATGTTTTCTACGCTGAACTTGCAAAATGGATACAGCAATTACTACGTTGGGTATTTTGCAAGTGTCAACGCTTAGTTGTCTTATCAGAAAGTTGGAAAACTTTTTACATAGAAAACCTTGGAATGAGACCCGAACAAGTTGTAGTTTTTTATAATCCAGTAAAAATTCCTGCTGAAGTTCCACTCCGTTCAGTCTCTAAGAAAGTAAACTTACTTTTTTTAGGACGAATTGGCCAACGAAAAGGAGCATTTGATTTGATCAAAGCCTTTTCTCTTTTACCTACTGAGCATAAAAATAAATCAAGTATGATAATGGCAGGAGATGGAGACATAGAACAAGCACGAAACTTAGTTACGGCTTTAAATCTAGAAAATTATATAAAATTGCCTGGCTGGGTAGGACCAGACGAACGTGATATTTTTTTAACTGAAGCAGATGTTTTTGTGTTGCCTTCTTATAATGAAGGTCTTCCATTAGCAATGCTGGAAGCAATGGCTTGGGAGTTACCAGTCATAGTTACACCAGTAGGAGGCATACCTGAGATAGTTACTCAATCTGACAATGGATTAATCGTTGATCCAGGTAATGTTGAGCAGTTATCAGACGCTGTTAAGTCTTTAATTGAAAATGAGGCTTTGAGGCTTTCTCTAGGATCTAAAGCAAGAACCAGTGTTTTTGCTCTCGATATCACAAATCACTGGGTTTCTTTCCTTAACTTATATCGTTCAGTGTTAAATTTAAATGATTAATAATGTGAGTGGAAACATCTAGCAACTGCAAGACTGAAAGCCATGAATATGCAGATATGCCGATTATTCAGCACCGTTTTGCCAGGTATGACTAAAAGTTACTCAAAAAGGCATATTTTAGAATTGACAAGTCAGTGTTTTATTAAACTCATTAAGAATTGAGATTATTATGGCAGTACCTAAAAAAGTACTAATTATCGTTGAAAATCTGCCAGTTCCCTTTGATCGGCGGGTATGGATGGAAGCAACTACTTTGCAAAAAGCTGGGTATGAAGTTGCCGTAATTTCACCGACAGGTAATGGTTTTGACAAAGACTATGAAGTAATTGAGCAGATTCACATCTACCGTCATCCTCTACCACCGGAAGAAAGTTCAGTCATTGGCTATCTACGAGAGTACAGTTGGGCGATTAACTGGCAATTCCGTCTAGCTAAAAGGGTATGGAAAGAGCGAGGTTTTGATGTCATACATATTTGTAATCCGCCGGATTTGCTTTTCTTAGTAGCAGGATGGTTTAAATTATTTCATGGTATATGGGTTATTTTTGATCATCATGATCTCAGTCCGGAGATGTATGAAGCTAAGTATCAACGGCGTGATATTTTTTATCATGGATTACGCTGGGCTGAACGCTTGACCTATGCCACAGCAGATATGGTAATTTCAACGAACGAGTCACATCGAGAGGTAGCTCTGAACCGCGGACACAAGAAATCAGAGAAGGTATTTGTAGTTCGTAGTGCACCTGACCTTTCGCGCTTTCGCCGAATGCCTCCAAACCCTAATTACCGTAGAGATAAAAACTACTTAATAGGGTATATGGGTGTCATGGGTGAACCAGAGGGAATTGATTATCTCCTGAGAATGGTGTATTACATTGTTAAGAAAAAAAATCGCTCCGATATTCACTTTATGCTAATCGGTAGTGGACCTGCAATTGAAAAACTTAAGGCTTTATCTAAAGAGTTAGAAGTGACTGATTTCGTCGAATTTACAGGGTTTAAGCAAGGGGAAGAACTTTTAGAGCGGCTCTCCAGTTGCGACGTGTGTGTAGAGCCTTCTCCAACATCTACTTATAACGAAAACTGCACCATGAATAAAATCCTCGAATATATGGCGATGGGAAAAGCAATTGTCCAGTTTGATTTGCGAGAGGGAAGACGTTCTGCACAGGAAGCATCTCTTTATGCCAAGCCTAATGATGAGGTGGAATTTGCTGAGAAAATTCTGGAACTTCTGGATTCTCCTGAACGTAGGGAAAAGATAGGAGCTGAGGGACGACGCAGAATGGAGGAGATCCTTGAGTGGAAATATCAAGCTCCGAAACTGTTAGAGGCTTATGATAAAATTTGGCAAAGTTAGTAGCTACTTTAAATTTCAGAATCACTGTTACGTGAGGCTGAGTAATGAGTGGATGTTTATGGTCAAAAATCACAACCTGACTAGACTGCCCATTTTTTACTTAGGCTTAGGAATTTCGGTTAGCATGTTTATTTGATAAGGGTGAGAGCAATATAATATTCGAGGAAACAATTTAAGCCTTTGATAATCCAGAAATAAATTTTCATACTAATGGTAGCTAATGACTGGCAAAAGTTTTTAATTGAACCTCCTGCTGGCAAAGGGTTGATTTCTGCTAATGCAGTGTAGTTAGAGCACCCTTAACTCACCTCAAATCCCTAATTTACCAACGTTTTTGCTCGACAATGGTGTATGGAACACCGCTGCATATTTGTACCCAAATTGAAACTAAATTTTCAACTTAAATAGTCTATACTATTGTCATATTGTAAAATAATATCAGTATTGTCAATTGCAACTGCTTATGTGATTGATCTAAGTCAATTTTTAGTTTCTTGTTTAAGACCTGTACTTTGGAAGATTTATGTCAGAAAAATCTATGGAATCTAGAGAATCTATTGATTTAGACCTTAATCGTTACTTGTTGATATTGAAGCGTTGGTGGTTACCGGCTGTCAGCATATTTGTGGCTACAGTGATTCTGAGTGCTATATCTACAAGGTTTATGAAGCCAGACTATGAAGCAGAAGGAAAACTGTTATTCAGACTTCCCTCTTTTAAGGTAGCAGGAACTAATCTTTCGCCTGGTTCCTCTGAAGGAGGAGACTCAGGAGATTTAAAACCCTTAGTAGCAACTCAAAATCCTATAAGCAGTCAGATAGAAGTTATTTCTTCCCCCAAGTTATTGCAGCGGACAATAGATAAATTACAACTCAAAGACAACGAAGGTATACCTCTAGAGGTACAAGCTCTAAAAAAAGCCCTGAATCTAAAAATTATTGGTGGTACAGATGTGTTGCTAATTACATATAGCAGTTCTGATCCCGAAGAAGCAGCGGCAGTGGTCAACACAATAATGAGCTTTTATTTAGAAAATGATATTCTGACAAACCGCTCTGAGGCAGCAGCAGCTCGTCAATTTATGGCCAAGCAGCTTCCTAAAACTCAAGCCGCTGTTAATAATGCAGAAGTAGCGCTACGTATATTTAAACAAAAGCATCAGATTGCAGATTTATCAGAGGAGACAAGATCAGCTGTTGCGACTATTGGAAATCTAGACAATGAGATGAATAGTGTTAAAGCTCAATTAAATGAGGTAAATGCCCAAACTAATCAACTCCGTCAGAAAGTAGAGCTAAATTCTCAGGAAGCGATCGCAGTAAGTGCCCTCAGCCAGTCACCTGCAGTACAGGGAGTCCTTACACAACTTCAAGAAACCGATCGGCAGTTAGCAGTTGAGCGTAGCCGTTTTCTAGATGACAACCCTGTAATTATTAACCTAGAAGCAAGAAAAGCTAGTTTAAATTCTCTCTTACAACAGCAAATTGGTCAGACTATTGGCAATCGAACACCAGTTCCTCAGAGCCTGTTGCAGATTGGAGAACTTAGACAAAACCTGATACAAAATTTTCTACAGTCAGAAATACAGCGCTTTGGGTTAACTCAAAGACTCTCTTCTCTATATAATTCTCGTTCTACCTACGAACAGCGGGTGAAACTCATACCCCAGTTGGCACAAAATCAGCGGGAGTTAGAACGGAAAGTTGAAGTTGCAGAATCAACCTATCAAACTCTATTGAAAAAGGTTCAAGAATTACAGTTAGTTGAGAATACAAATACAGCTAGTTCCCGGATTATTGCTCAAGCTTTAGTGCCAAAAGATCCAGTAGCAGGCAAAAAAATAATTGTTTTGGTACTGGGAGTGATGTTCGGTTTATTTTTTGCCACAACAACTGTGCTCTTACTGGCTATGAGAGATAGATCTCTAAAAACACTTAAAGAAGTTAGAGATATATTTGGATATACTTTGCTGGGCATTGTTCCTTTGTCTGTTAAGAAGCTTCGCTCCCGTTATTCAGGTGCAGAATCAACAGTTCAAACAATCGCCGTCAGAGATACACCCCACTCTTTAACCAGCGAAATGTACCGGATGATCCAAGCCAATCTGAAATTCCTGAGTTCAGATAAAGTGCTTAAAACTATTGTGGTAACTAGCGCAATTCCTAAAGAAGGCAAGTCTACAGTTTCAGCTAATTTGGCGGCAGCGATCGCTCAACTAGGACGTAAAGTTTTACTAATTGATGCAGATATGCGAGTTCCTTCTCAGCATCATCTATGGCAACTAACCAATGCAGTTGGTTTGAGTGAGGTTCTTGTAGGTCAGGCTGAATTTGACATTGCTGTATCCAAGGTAATGGATAGCCTTGATGTTTTAACTGCTGGAGTTAGACCTCCCAACCCACTTGCCCTGCTTGACTCAAAGCGGATGGCATCACTAATTGAGAATTTCTCATCTAAAGATAACTATGATTTTGTCATTATTGATGCTCCTCCCCTCCTTTTAGCAGCCGATGCTTTGACTTTGAGCCAAATGACAGATGGAATTTTGTTAGTCGCTCGACCTGGGGTAATTGATTCTAACAGTGCTGCTGCTGCTCAAGAAATGTTAGAGAGATCCAGTCACAACGTTTTAGGTTTAGTTGTGAATGGTCTGATTGATAAAAACGAATCTAGTAGTTATTTCAACCATGCGAAAGAATACTTTACTTATCAAGATTTGACAAAAGCCGTTAAGCGACAAAAACGTATTCCAGACAAAAGCTCTGTATAAATTAGGATTTTGTCTCACAAGTGAATTGAACACCATAATGTTTAATTAATTATCCATAAAATAATAAGCCTGCGAAAGCAGGCTTATTATTTTATGTAACTGTAGACTTCAGTCTGAGGGAACGTTACCTAATTTCGTATGCCCCAATATCATATGCACCACCAGCAGGACGAGGGTTACCGGCATAATCAGTTTTCAAATCCTTCCAATAGTAACCCTTGTTGATCGCCGGACTCGTTCCTTTGAGTCTAAAGTCACCATTTGGGGCATTTTGGAACTGTGGATCTGCAATAATATCATTAGCTCCCCTCGCCTTTGCATCGATCACCGCACCGTTGGGGTAAAGATTGTAGTTATAAGTGACGTTTTTATTCATGTAGCTGCTGTTCACATTTTTGCCAGCAACACCAAAAACAATGTTATTGAAAATCCTGGCATCATTTGAATAACCAGCATAGAGTTGCCCTTTTTTTGACAGTTCTGGACTTTGCTGATTCAAATATGCTGTGTTGTTGACAATATCGATATGCTCACTGTCATGAGCATGAATACCTGAACCGCCATTCCTGTAGGTAATATTATTTGCAATTAAAGTCCGTCCTCTATATGCACCATTTGGACCATTTTTTGATTCATCGATAATAATGCCATTACCGTCTGTGATTTTTCCATGTTGAATCCAGGGAACATAATTGCGATTGTTGTAGACCCTGTTTCTTGTCACGAACATCTTGTATCCCTGGTTGTTGTCAGAATTCCTACTCTTCAAGAACGAAATACCGCTGGTACCATACATACTATACCAGGCGTTATTGAACACTGTGTTATTATCAATCTTCACATAATCAGCGGAGATTACTGAGATACCTGGTCCTCCGCAGTTATTCACTTTGTTGTTCAGAATATTTATGTAACGAACAGAACTATTGCGTCCGTCAATACTTATGCAAGTTCCGTTTGTACGCGCATTTGATCCATTAGTCTTCTGACTTAATGCATAAGAAAGGGTTATGTTTGCATTGTCCCCGATGACCTCTAGCCCGTCGATCTCAATATATGAAACTCCATTTGACAATAGGATACCATTCCACGTATTGTGCCGAATTTTTGGGAAATGTCCAGGATATGCTTGATACCTAATCCATGCATTTGCCCTTCCAGAACGTCTTATATTGACGACACTCCCACTTCCCCCTGTATTTTTATATTCTCCATTCATAATCAACACTTTGTCGCCAGGGTTGGTAAGATTTGCCGCCCTCTGAATTGTCCTAAAGGCAGATGAGGTAGTGCGTCCGCTATTTTTGTCATTTCCGCTACCACTAACATAGTATGTTGTCGCAGTTGGAATCTGGCTGATCAACTTACGGCTAGGTAGTGGCATTACTTGATCAGTGGGAGACTGACGAACATCTTTAACTAAAGACTCTGTTATTGCCTCTCCTTGAACCAAACCTGTTAATGCCCAGGGAAGCACAAGAGATGCGCTCAAACTTAAAAAACCGAAACCATGAATCATCATAGGGAAAAATAGGGTATGTTGCAAAAACTCAATCGTCAACGGTCAGTAACTCTAGCCTTAGTTCAGTAACGTTCAGTAACTCAGTATTGGATACGGTCGTATAACTGCCATTTGTAAGTTTATACACGGTTTTTTAGGTTTGCACCTGCGGATTTTCGCGTAAATATGGCTGAACTGCCTTTTCAGCTTGTGTTTCCAAAAATGGCAGCTATCTGGTAAAACTACTGAATAAAATTTATCAGTATCCACAGCTACTCCATTAATGGACACTAAGCAACCGTACAAATGGCGTCATTTCCAATTCGACATCATTCTACTGTGTATACGCGGTATCTTTGGTTAAGATAGTATATCTGTCATCAATAAGTTAATTTACTTAAATATTTCTTATGATAATAAGAATCACTAAATGATAAAAAAACGTAAAGAGTAGCTTTTTGCGCCTCTATTCTTGAAAGTATTCTCATTATCATAAGAAATCTGAGTACCTACAACAAGGTTTTCAAAAGCCGGTCAATGCACATTAAGAATTGTTAATGTCTAAAACATGTGTCAATGAGTAATACTACTTAAAATAATTTGTAATTCGTAATGACGCTCAAGGTCTCGCTAATGTAATTCGCAATTTCGCAATTCGCAATCAAGTTTTGTAATAGGGATTAAGACTCCGCTACAAAATTTGCTGTTTATTAGTTACTGGGAACTTAAACTCCCAGAATTTGTTAAATAAAATTTTTATAAAAATAGCTAATAGAAAACACTATTTTGGAAGAAGTGATGCCTTCTCTGCGAGACGCTATGCTATCTTTCAGACACCTCTATTCTGGATGGACTTAAGAGGATGTTTGAAAAGTATTTTTGGTAACATCTAAGTCTCGGAAACCTAACCCCCCTAGCCTAGGCTGTTGACTTTGTGCATTTTTCAGGAATTTTTGGGAAAATTATTCGTGTTATTTTTTGCATGAAGTCTTATGGGCTAAAGGGTACAGAGTCAACACCCTACCCCTAGCCTAGGCTGTTGACTCTGTACCTTTTAGCCCACAAGACTTCATGCAGAAATTGTGTTTTTTATTTTGGCGTAAAGATGGCTGTTGCGGGCGCTTTCACACAAGCAAAAACCAGCACAAATAATTTTTCGGTAATTCCCAAAAAAATAGCCAAAATCAACAGCCTACCCCTAGCCCCCCTTCCCTACAAGGGAATGGGGGTTTCAAAGCCTCTCGACCTTTCGGGGAGAGGAATGGAAGTGGGGTTTTTAGTATACTTTGCGACTTTTAAAACAACCTCTAAGAGCGATCGCTTATGGTGGTGATTGAAAGCCTTAAGATATACGCCTGAAACCCTTATTATTGCGTCAAATTTCAAAATTTTTCGTGACTATTGAGCTTTGATTCAAGATATAGTGCAATTGTGGGGACGAGGAGGATTGACCAACGCCCCCAATTTGCATCTATATATTAAAAACTAGATTCCGAACAACCTCAGAATATTAAAAATAACACCTAGAGGGCCAGCTATGGTGTTTGTAGTATCCCCAGTCTTAGCTAAACCAGATCGGTTGACTACTACAACATCATTGTTACGGAGTATGGGATTAGTTTGCTCATTAATCCCAGCGGAGAAATCCACTTTTACTATACGTTTAGTCACAGAACCATTAGGGTTGAGGCGAATCAAATCAACAGCATCGCTACTAGCTCTGGCATCATTAAATCCGCCAGCAGCGAGTATAGCTTGATTTAAAGAGCTATTCGGCTGAACGTCTGTTAATCCTGGTCTTTTAACTTCGCCTACCACACCAACTTGAATGCGTGCAGGAGATAAAGTAGTGGTAGCTAATTGAGTGGCTTCTGCGGGGTTAATTTCAGTTGCCGTCGGAATAACAATTGTATCTCCGTCTTGTACGATGATGTCTTGATTGGTGTCACCACTCTGCAAGAGTTGCCAAAGATTGATATCTATAGCTTGTTCTGAGCCACTTCTTGTAGGTCGGCGTAACCTGAGATTACGAACATCAGCTTGCGCTGTAATTCCCCCAGCTAGTTGAATTACCCGCGTCACATTTGGTAGACCATTGGGAGTGGTAGTACCACTGTTAGCAGTTGCGCCCGCCTGTGCAGCATCTGTGCTGGCTGGGGTGACAAGATACGAACCGGGACGGTTAACTTCACCAATAATTGTTACCGTGCGGGGTGTTGTTTGGCTGGCGGCAAAGTTAGCTGCAAATATATTGCGAGATTCAGCCACATTGAAGTTGGTTGCTGTTGGTACAACTATAGTGTCTCCATCCCGCAAGGTAATATCCTGTGATAACCTGCCTGTTTGGATGAGTTCCTTCAAATTGATGGTGACGGCTTGCTCTGAAGAACGTCCGACTTTACGCCGTAATTGAACTTGAGTCACATCCGCAGCAAGAGTTACACCCTGCGCTGTTGTCAATGCAGCTAATACAGTGGGGAATTGTACACCTGGATTGTCTCCCGCGCCTCCGCTCAAGTTCAGAGTGTAAGCTCCTGGACGTGTCACCTCTCCGGCAACGAAAATATTGATGGGACGAGACGATAACAAATTGACTGAGATCAAGGGACGTTTGAGGAAGCGAGCATATCTTCTCGCAATTTCGTCAGCAGCCTGTTCAGTTGTTAGACCGAGGACTGACACACTACCAATTAAAGGTAGGTTGATTGCTCCACCTGGGGGAATTTGATATTCGCCTGTATATTCAGGTACTTCAAAGACATTTACACGGATGCGATCGCCGCCTCCTAATGAATAATTAGTATCTATTTGTGTTTGTGTAGCTGGTGGTTGTGTAGCTGGTGGGAATGATTGTCCCTGAGCTAGACTGGCAGATGACACAGCGGCATTGACAGCAGTTAATAAAGCCACACCCACAACAGGCTGAGTTAGGAATTTAGACAAACTTTTGTTAAGCATATTTACCTGAGACTCTGAAACTACGATCAATAAAGTACTGTCTAAACATTTTTATTTTGACTATACCTAAGTATTCAAGTTCCCCGACACTCTTATTTTCCTAGAAAAGTGTGATTTTCCGGAGGGAATTTGTTTATTGAATTTAAATTTTTAGTGAAGTTAGCTTAAAGTTAATGCTGCTTGAATATGGCAATTATCAAAAAATATAGGATTTACGCAATTAAACACAGTTTATACAATAATTTTTATCTTAGCCAATCAAGTACTTACGAAGAAATTTTTCTTGTCAAAGTTAATTTGATGACATTTTAAATCTGCCATAAGTAGTAAGAGACTACCAAAATTATGAACAAGTTCATTAAATAAATACAAACAACCTTAAAAAGAGGTAGGAATTTTATTTTTTCTGGGTTGGGTTGAGCAAAGATAATTCCAAAAGGCAGAAATTTTGAGTTTTGTTCTTCAAGTCAACCGGCAATTTGCTATTTGGTAACAAGACTAATTCAATGAGTTATCTTTTCTTTGGATTTGTTGAATAAAAAACTCTTCTAGGGAGTGACGCGACAAGTTCATGGTAATAATTTTACCTTCCATTAGACGAAGACTGGAAAGAAAATCATAGTAATCATCTTGTAGTGTACCGTGCCAGGAACCATCAGGCTCAAATATAAGAGTGGGTATCCATTTTTTGAGAATTTCCCCATCACCACCTTGACCTTTGACGTGATATGTATTTTTTCCGCCTAAGAGTTCATTGAGGGAACCAGAGCAAATTAGTTCACCTTGAGCGAGGATGGCAATGCGATCGCAAATCTGTTCTACTTCACTGAGAATGTGGCTATTGAAAAAAATCGTCTTACCAGCGGCTTTGAGTGCCAGAATAATTTCCCGCATCTGGTAGCGTCCCACCGGATCAAGCCCAGACATCGGTTCATCCAGAAAAACTAAATCTGGCTCGTTAATTAGCGCCTGTGCCATGCCAACACGCTGTAGCATTCCTTTAGAATAGCGACGCAGCAGCTTTTTACGGGCATCGGCTTGGGATAAACCGACTAATTCCAGCAGTTGGGGAATACGTTGGCGTTGGACACTTTGGGGAATTTGGAATAGCCCAGCCGCTAGCTGCAAAAACTCCCAGCCAGTGAGATAGTCATATAAATAGGGATTTTCCGGCAGATAGCCGATATGTTGCTTAACAGTGCGATCGCCTATTGGTTTACCCAACAACGATCCTCGTCCAGAGGTGGGATGAATAATTCCCAGCAACAATTTTAAAAGTGTGGTTTTACCAGCACCGTTTGGCCCCAGCAACCCAAAGGTTTCCCCTTTGTAAACCGTTAAAGAACAGTTTTTGAGAGATACGACTTTTTGATTTAGCCAAAAACCAGTGCGATAGACTTTTCGCAACTCAGAAGTTAGGACTACTGGCGGAATGTCTCTCGTATTAAGTTGAGAATTAGGGTCATCTGCAACAGACTTCATCTCGGTTAAATCACTATTTATCAGCTTGGGATTAATTACAAATTACCCGGTAGGCTGATAATAACCATCAACAACTGGTGTGTCAATTATCGTGAACTGGGGATTGGGGACTAGGGACTGGGGATTGGGGACTGGGGGTAATTATGAACAAAACTCTTCCTTTCCTTATCTACCCTGTCTCTTTTCAATGCCCCATGCCCAATGCCCAATGCCCAATATCCAATATCCAATTTGACTCCTTTCATAGAACTCCCTTAGAACTGGGAATTACACCAGCACGACGGGGGTCGATTTCCACCGCCAGCCGTGTTGCTCTTGCAAAGGCTTTAAATGTCGCTTCAATGATGTGATGGGAATTAATGCCATCCAGTTGCCGAATGTGTAATGTCATTTGGCTATGGTTCACCAAAGCCACAAAAAATTCTCGCACCAGTTGGGTGTCATAGGTTCCTACCCGCCCAGTAGGAATTTGCAAGCCGTAACTGAGGTGAGGACGGCCGGAAAAGTCTAGCGCTACCTGAACTAAGGCTTCGTCCAGTGGTGCAAGAAAATTACCAAAGCGGACAATACCTTTTCTGTCGCCTAGTGCTTGGTTCAAAGCTTGCCCTAAAGTAATGCCTACATCTTCGTTGGTGTGATGATCATCAATTTCCCAGTCTCCCTTGGCTTGGACATCAATATCAATCAGCCCGTGGGAGGCAATTTGATGCAACATGTGATCCAAAAACGGAATACCTGTTGCTGCTGTGCAAGTTCCTCTACCATCCAGGTTGATGGTAACTTGCACATTAGTTTCACCAGTGGTGCGGTGAACAGTGGCAATCCGAGGGGTTTCAGTTAAGCGATCGTAGTTTGAATTAACTTGGCGATTGGTTGATTGCATGGGGAGTGGAAAGAGTTAAAAGTTAGGAGTTAGGAGTTAAAAATTCATAACTCCTAACTCCTAACTTTATCGCGTCACATTCCCATAATTTCATATCCTGCATCTACATACAGCACTTGTCCGGTAATACCGCTGGACAAATCACTACATAAGAAAGCGGCCGTATTGCCCACTTCTAGCTGAGTGACGGTGCGTCGTAGGGGAGCTACTTCTTCAACATGATGAATCATATCTAAAATTCCACCCACTGCTGAAGATGCCAAAGTGCGGATGGGGCCTGCGGAGATGGCATTCACGCGGATATTTTGCGGCCCTAGTTCAGCAGCCAGGTAACGCACACTCATTTCTAACCCCGCCTTAGCAACTCCCATAACGTTGTAGTTAGGGATTGCTCTGACACCACCTAAATATGTCAAAGTGACGATACTACCTCCCTCACTCATCAAAGGTTTCGCTGCACCACTTAACTGCACCAGCGAGTAGGTACTAATTTCTAAGGCGGTGTTGAAGCCAGAACGAGAGGTTTGACTAAAATCTCCAGTCAAATCGTCTTTGCTGGCAAAGGCCAGACAATGAATGAGGATATCTAGCTTTCCCCATTGTTCGCGGATTGTCTCAAAAGTAGATTTAATTTGGTCTTCATCTTGGACGTTACAGGGAAGAAATAAGCTGGGGTTGAGAGGTTCTACCAACTCCGCAACTTTTTTCTCCATCTTGCCGCGTTCATCCGGCAGGTAGGTAATGCCCAGGTTTGCTCCAGCTTTGTGCAGCTGTTGGGCGATGCCCCAGGCGATCGAGCGGTTATTGGCAATACCTGTAACAAGGGCATTTTTTCCAGTCAGATTTAGCATAGAAATTGTTAATGCGATCGATCATTAGGAGCATACTAGAATCTGAGGCACGTTTTGTCTTTGTTTTATACAGGATTTGCAAAAATGAATATTGCTAAGGGTGTTTGCTGTGACAAAAATCTTGATTTTTTATAAAGATATTCTCAAGATTTCTTTATTTGTTCTTCAAAAAACCTTTTAAATACAGCTATTGGAACTACTTATCAACAATTAGTAGCTGAAAGGATCAAGAATTATGTATCATTATAAACAAAGAGTTATGAAGAGATTAGTTTGAGTATAGGAAAGTACAGAAAGGTTGACGGTGCTTTATTCATTTTTCGGGTGTATTCTTAGGTAATCAGTTTTTGTTTTTCCGGCATTGGGTAGGGGAAGGGAGATGATCGTGACACAAGATAAAGCCCTAGCAAATGTATTTCGTCAGATGGCGACCGGGGCGTTTCCGCCAGTTGTGGAAACGTTTGAACGCAATAAAACGATCTTTTTTCCTGGCGATCCTGCCGAACGAGTTTATTTTCTTTTGAAAGGTGCTGTTAAACTTTCCAGGGTGTACGAGGCAGGAGAGGAAATAACGGTAGCGTTGCTGCGGGAAAATAGTGTTTTTGGTGTATTGTCATTGCTGACAGGAAATAAGTCGGATCGGTTTTACCATGCGGTTGCATTTACTCCTGTGGAATTACTGTCAGCACCAATTGAACAGGTGGAGCAAGCACTCAAGGAAAATCCAGAATTATCAATGTTAATGCTGCGAGGTCTGTCTTCGCGAATTTTACAGACGGAGATGATGATTGAAACTCTTGCTCACCGAGATATGGGTTCTAGGTTGGTAAGTTTTTTGTTAATTCTTTGTCGGGATTTTGGCGTTCCTTGTGCAGATGGGATCACTATTGATTTGAAGTTATCTCATCAAGCGATCGCAGAAGCAATTGGTTCAACTCGTGTTACCGTTACTAGGCTACTGGGAGATTTGCGTGAGAAAAAGATGATTTCTATCCACAAAAAGAAGATTACTGTGCATAAACCTGTTACCTTAAGTAGGCAATTCACATAAAAACAATTGGAGAAAGGGGAATCGGCGCGTGTTCTATTTTGAAAAATGACACTAATAGCTAGAGGTAAATCTAAAAATTGAGTAATTTCAGCTATTGCCAATTTCCACTTCTTTCCAGACAATGCTTAAAAGTAGTAGGCTGTATCTGGAAGGGTTTCGGTAGCTAAAGATGACCACCGGATACATCCTCATCGCTGCAATTTTAATTCTGGGAGGCGTAATTGCAACCGTGGGCGATCGCATCGGCACACGAGTTGGCAAAGCCCGCCTCTCACTTTTTAAGCTTCGTCCAAAAAACACTGCTGTACTGGTCACTATTTTTACGGGTGGCTTGATTTCAGCATCAACTTTAGGGATTTTATTCGCTGCCGACGAAGGCTTGCGAAAAGGAGTCTTTGAGTTAGAGGACATTCAAACAGACCTCAGACAGAAGCGGGAACAACTAAAAACCGCAGAAACTCAGAAAAGTCAGGTAGAGAGTGAGCTAAATCAAGCCAAAATTGCCCAAGCAAAGGCACAACAAGACTTGCAGGCAATCAACCAATCTTTGCAGGCGGCCAATGCCAAACAACGCCAAACACAAGCTCAGTTGAATCGCACCATTAGTCAACAAGCCCAAACTCAAACTCAACTCCAACGCACTCAAGGTCAGCTAGAACAAGTTGTAACTCAGTACCAAAAAGCCATAGCTGAATTGCAAAGCGTTTACAACCAGAGAAAGGAGTTACAAGCGGCAGTTGAACTACTGAAAGCAGAACGTCAACGACTGTATGCTGAAGCGAAAAAAGCCATTGACGAAGCCAAAGCAGCGATTGAAAGACGCGATCGCGAACTTGCAAACCGCCAAGAAGTCATAGAACAACGCGATCAAAAAATTGCTCAATTGGATAAACTGATTCAAAAGCGTAATCTCGAAGTTGCAGCGCGAGAACAAGTGATTGTCAAACGGGAATCTCGTCTTAAAGAATTGGAAGGACAACAGGAGCAACTAGAACAGGAAGTTGCAAGGCTGGAAAAATATTATCAGTCCTACCGCGATTTGCGTCTGGGTAAGCTGGCCTTAGTTCGCGGTCAAGTTTTGTCCGCTGCTGTAGTTCGTGTTACCCAACCGGCTGCTGCTCGTCAGGCAGTTGTACAACTCTTACAAGAAGCCAATCGCAACGCCAACCTGGAATTGAGTGAACCTGGTGCAAATCCTGCAAATGCAGAGCTAATACGCTTCACCCAGGAGAGGGTTGAGAAATTGAGCAAGCAGATTGAGGATGGTCAAGAATACGTGGTGCGAATTTTTTCCGCTGGTAATTACGTCAGGGGAGAAAAGCAGATAGAATTTTTTGCCGATACAGCCCGGAATCAATTGGTTTTTTCGGGAGGTGCGGTACTGGCAACAACTAATACCGATTCCAAAAGCATGACATCCTATCAGTTACAGCAACGGCTGGAAATACTGATTTCTGCTTCCCAATTTCGGGCCCGTAACGCCGGAATTGTCGAAAATGTCCAAGTAGACGGGACTTTTTTGCGCTTTGTCAACCAATTAAGACAGTATAATCAACCCTTGGAGATCAAAGCGATCGCAGCAGAGGACACTTATACCGCTGGGCCATTGAGAGTAAAATTAGTGGCAACAGTCAACGGAAAAATTATTTTTAGTACTTAAAAAATTATTTGCACACTGTTATTATTCAGGAGGCAGGAGGCAGTTCTTGCAAGATTTAAACATATTGAACAGCAGCCAAAATAGTTGCTGTGATTGCATTTCTTAATTTCTAATTTTTAATTTCTTATGGCTTTCCGTGAATTTTCACCAACGCAACCAGTCATCTTGGGGTTTGATCCAGGTCGAGATAAGTGTGGTTTAGCGGTGATGGGACTGGATCGGCAACTGTATTATCATCAGGTTGTACTAGCCAAAGAGGCGATCGCTACCATTGAGACACTACGTCAAAGGTTTCCGATCTCTTTGATGGTGATGGGCGATCAAACTACAGCCAAGCAGTGGAGACAGCAACTATACCAAGAATTGGCAGAACCGCTGAGTATTATTTTAGTGGATGAGCGCTATACAACCTTAGAAGCACGCGATCGCTATTGGCAAATGTTCCCACCCAAAGGGCTAATAAAGCTATTGCCACAAGGTCTGCGACAGCCACCAAGACCGATAGATGACATTGTTGCCATTCTCTTAATCGAAAGATACTTAAATCGCCTCACTGAATCAGCAGTCAACCAATTTTAGATTTTGGATTGAAGAAAAAATCTAAAATCTAAAATCTAAAATCTAAAATCTAAAATTGAATTGCTTCTAACTCCTAGAGTTCCGCCCGAATAGTAAAAGCATAGTCTCCTCCAGGCTCTAGCTGGTAATCTTGTTGCTCCAAGAATCGACCGAGGGGTTCTTTGATTAAGGCGCGACCTTGGGAAGGCTTGACGGCAAGTTCTCCCCGGCGAAAATGCCACTGGAAATGCCACTCAAACTCACCCGCACTCACTTCGCCCTCAAGGAAGCCGTGTTGCCAGGATTGGCGAGTAATTCTGACATGGGCAATGGTTTCTGGCAGACGTTTTGCACTCACAATGCTTTATGTCAAGTGTGGAATAACAGCCGATCATGTAGGCTACTTATTTTATTTACCAAACTTAGCTTAATTAGACAAACTGACAAAGTGGGTATTTGTAGTTGACTAGGTTGTGTTACGACTTCATGATATTGGAGTTGCGGCTATAACCCAATACGGTTCGGTTAAAATTCGATCATCCCTCACCCTCCTTAAAAAGCAGGAAACAAAGCAAGCTTTTTTAGGCATCTTTCGGGGCAAAAAATCACTAAGCCAAGCGTATTGGGCTATAAGCTGCGCGGACTTAATACCGAAAAATTTGCTTTAGCAGACTATCCTGCGGGGAATTTTTATTAAATTTTTAGGAATGAATGTATCCGAGAAACTGCATATCGGATACTCCTTTCATCAGTATATTGTGGATTAATTGGGATTTCCTTAAAGTATTTCACCACAATTACAGCCCGATAAAGCTTCGAGTATTTAAATTGCTTTTCTTGGATATCAAAACTCATAATATTCTCTAGTGGATGTTCAATAATTTGATTGCCACGAAGACTTTTACGTTCGACAAATACCTTATCAATACTTTTATAAAAGGTACAGGTAGTTACAGGTGATGTGGCAAAATAAGCAGCGATCGCCATCATAATCAATATAAATAAAATTAATAAAAGTAGATAGTAGCGCTGATTTTGCTGCACCAATAGGGAAGTTTGACCAGAGTTGATAAAATTGTTGATTTTAAAGATAATTTCCTGATTCTCTTCATAGTTAACATGGGATAAAAGAGCAAAGCTTCCAAAAGGAGTCACAATCATAACTTGATAGGTTTTCCCTCCTTTGCTACCAGTATTTGTAAGAATGTATGCTTCCTGGAGATCAAACATTTTGAGTTTCTCCATACTTCCCAGTAAATTAAATCGTCTTAATTCACAATTCATTTGGTTTGGGGAGAGGCGATCGCAAGTTATTTGAACTGAAGCAGACTCAAAAAATAAGCAGTAAATCAAAAAGCCGAAACAGACCGTAAAAATGCACCATCCGGTGAACCAATCTCTGAGTGGTCGATGCTTTAGCTGCAATCTAGTACGGGTTTCCTCTACAATTTTCATCGGTGTCTGTGTATAGAATACTGAACCCCTGAGTAGAGTATTCCCCTCGCAGACCATTTATATATCGTCAAGTCTAAGTACCAGGGAGGATTTATGATGAATAGCTACAAAAGCTTTGCCTAACTGATAGATAATTGGGGCAGAAAACTATAGCTAGAAGCATGGAAACCAAACAGCTAGGAAAAACTGGTATCTTTGTGAGTGCGATCGGTTTGGGTGGTATGCCCATGTCAATTTCTAATCGCCCTCCCGAATCGGAATCAATCGAAGTAATTCATCGGGCCTTGGATCTGGGTATTACATTTATTGATACTGCCGATTCTTACTGCAAAGATGAGTCAGATAAGCACCACAATGAGCGGCTAATTCACAAGGCACTTACGAGTTACAAAGGCGATGTTAGCCAAGTAATTGTGGCAACGAAGGGCGGGTTGATGCGTCCCGATGGCAACTGGACAACCAACGGTAATCCAGAACATTTGCGCCAAACAATTCAAGTCAGTTTTGAGGCGTTGGGTGGTGCTAAACCCATCGATGTTTGGCAATACCATGCGCCTGATCCTAATTACACCATTGAAGAATCTCTTGCGCCAGTGAAAGAAGCAGTGGAGGCGGGTTTGATTCGGTTTGTGGGAGTTTCTAACTTTTCTGTTGAACAAATTAAGCAGGCGCGGGATCTGGTGGATATTGTCTCGGTGCAGAATCAATACAGCCCTTGGCAACGACAGCCAGAAAATGACGGGGTGTTGAAGTATTGTGAACAGCAAGGATTAACATTTTTGCCTTGGAGTCCCTTTGGTGGTAGGCGTCGCCATCAGGATTTGCAAGATATTCCTGCGATCGCTAAATTAGCTCAAGAAAAAGGCGTATCAGTGTATAATATCGTCTTGGCATGGTTGCGTTCCAAGTCACCTGCTATTTTGCCGATTCCTGGTGCTAGTAAGGTTTCCAGCATTGAAGACTCGGCACTTGCTATCAAGGTAAAACTATCTGATGAAGAAGTGCAAAGAATTGATCGGGCAACTTAATCATTCCACTAAATAACGTAGATTGAGTGAAAGTTGCCAAAGATTTACGCGCCATCTTTAGCTAGATAAACAATTCCAAATTTCAAGTCAACATAATTTTAAAGGACTTTATCAACCCGGTTTATTAAAAAAAACCGGGTTTTTAAGAAAGTACGACATACATCAAGTTTAATTTGATGTAGTATTTTCATCTAATTAATCTAAAATTTATGCTGCTAAATTCTGTAACAAATAGATTAAAGCAGATGGTAAAGATGTTTGCTATTTTGCTACTGGTTTCCCCTTTTGGCTGGCAAAATTCAGTGAACGCGCAGCCACAGTCCAATAAGCAACTTCTGCCGTTTTTTGATAATGTAGATAACCCTGTTCCTGTTCGTTTTCCCCCAGGACAACAGTTAGATATCACACCACCTCCACCACTACTAAACCCTTTTGACAAGGCTGTACTAAAACTCTGCGGCCCCATTGGTACAAAAGTTAGTCCTAATAATTTTAAACAATTGTTATCTTATTACCCAGATGTGCTGCAAAAACTTCAGCAAGTTAGTGGCAGTGAACTACATCCAGGACGTAATAATCAAGCACAATTTATCGAAGATTTAACCAATATTTGGTTCCAACGTCGGGGGTTTGAGCATATATTTTGTGGTGAAATATATAACGCCAATGATATTGGTGGCTTACATTTTCACGGCAGATATTTACAGTTACAAAATGAAGGCATAGGCGGACGGTTGCCAAATAATCAGGGACGAGAGGAAGTTGTTCCAAATGTAATTTATACAATGGGTGTAGTAATTAAGCAGGAAAATCGGACAGTAATAGATGTCATTAAAGGCTATGGCTATCTCAGTAATGCCGAAGAAATGCTTTTAGATGCCACCAAAATATTTAAGCTCCAAGGTAATAATGAGGGAGCATGTATTTATAATGTACGTGACCGAGAAACAGGTAAATCCTTTCCTACAGTTTTTATTAGGAAAGACAAAGCAATCATTACCTATTATCCTGATGCTACTCCTCAAGGTGCAAAATGTAAAAGTTAAAATTTATAGATTGCCTGTAATCAGCGCATAAAGAAAAGACATGATCTTAGAAACACACCGCTTGCTAATGCGTGACTTTGTAGAGACAGATTGGCAGGCGGTTTTGGTTTATCAATCTGATCCTTTGTATTTGCGTTACAACTACTGGACACACCGCACACAGAAGGATGTTTGCGAGTTTATTCAGATGTTTATTGATCAGCAAAAAGAGCAACCACGGACAAAGTTTCAGTTAGCTATTATCCTCAAAGCAGAAAATCAGCTTATTGGCAATTGTGGTATTCGTGTAAATGACCCAGAAATGCGGGAAGCAAACATTGGCTATGAACTAAACACTCAGTATTGGGGACAAGGTTATGCAACAGAAGCAGCACAAGCCATTTTAAAGTTCGGCTTTGAAGAACTGGGAATGCATCGTATCTGGTCTTGGTGTGTTGCAGAGAATGTTGCTTCTGTAAGGGTATTAGAAAAAATTGGTATGCGTCGTGAAGGTCATCTGCTGGAAAAAGAGTTAATCAAAGATAGATGGTACGACAATTTTCTTTACGCTATCCTTGACCACGAGTGGAAAGCAAAGTAATACTGCTTCTATGAGCTACCTCAGAGACAATATCGTAAATTCCTGAGAAATTGAGGATAAAACAAGTTCAGAGGGTCGCAGAGATGACCAACACTATCCTCAATTTCCAAACAGCTAGCGGACACGAAGTTTTAGCAGCAGCAGGTAAAAAATATCTGCGTCCCGGTGGACGAATAGCTACAGATAAATTATTTGAGTGGGCAAACTTTCAGCCTGGAGAGAGAGTTTTAGAGCTAGGTTCTAGCTTTGGTTATAGTGCGATCGCTTTAGCAAAAAGCTACGATGTCAAAGTAGTAGGCGTTGAAAAAAATCCTGATAGTGTAGCTTGTGCGCGTGCTAATATCTGCGCTGCTGGGTTAGAAAATCAAGTTGAAATCATTGAAGGTAATATTTTCAACCTAGAGACAATCCCAGGAAAGTTTGATTATGTATTGGCAGAAGCCATTCTTACAATGCAATCGCCATTGGGAAAAGCCAAGATTTTAGCTGAAATTTACAATCGACTTAAACCGGGAGGTAAATTTCTCTCCCATGAACTATTAGCTAGTACAATACGGCGTAAATAAGCAGACCATTAAATAGCCAAGACTTTACCTTTGTATGTCAACTTAAAAGGTTTAGCCATTCTTTGATTAAAATTAGCCTATCCCGCTTTCTAACTCCTCGCGCAATTGTAAAAACTTTGCTTGATGAGTTTTTGGTATAATTTTAATGGCTCGATTGCAATATATTAGAGAATCTTGCCGGTCTCCATACTCCTGTATATCTTGAAGCAACTGAAACCATCGATCAATCAATATATTTATGCCTTTAGTATCATTAATCTCTGGTTTTTGTTTAATCAATAGGCTCCGCTCAAAGCTAGCGTTCGCATCTTCAAACTGTTCCAACTTCCCTAATAATTCTCCTAATTTTAACAAACTTTTTGATAGATTTCTTTCTGTTTTATGCCCCAACTTTTCATTCAACTCATTACTTTGACGAAGGATGTTCACTGCCTCTGTCCAATATTCTCTTCCCCAATCTTTCAGTGCAATTCCCAGGTTAGCCAAGGCAGTTGCCCAACCCGACTCATCTATTGTATCGCCATTGTCAAACATCTGTTTTTCTAAGTTAACTGCCTCACGCAGTTCTTTAACCGCAGCCTGGTACTTCCTTTGTTTTTGAAGGATACTACCCACATTGGTTAAAGCTTTAGCCACTCCTTGAGGTTTATTTTTTTTGTAAAGTTTGATCACTAAACGAAGCTGAATCAAAGCATTCTGATATTGCCCATCAGCATCCAAAAGATCTGCATACGTACTACGATACCGAGCTTCTATTAACCACTTATCAGATGATTCAAATAGATTTAGAAAATTTTGTATTGGTTTTAATAATTTTAGTATTTTACGCAGATCACTTGAGCGACTTTGATGCTCATTAAGTGAGCGGTTTCTAAACATCATATATTTTGCCTGTTCTGTCCCAAATTGGACAATATATTCCCAATCTTTGACGATTTCAGCAAGCTCTCTAAAAATTGACATTAATTTGATAGCTGTATTATTGTAATTAATGTTGCGATCAAAGAACTTGCAGAATCTAAAGCCAAACGAATATTCACAAATCCTTTTTTCTTTTAACCATTCTGCTGCATAGATAATATTATCGAGTTCCTTAATAATTTTTTCGGAAGATCCGTTAGCAAGCTCCCCTAATGCTTTAATTTCATGAATTTGATTGATAAATTCTTCATGTCTACTTGTAGCTCTGGTTAACAAACAACGTTCTTCTGCTAATTCTTTGGCAAATTCTCGTAACAGTGTTTGAAGTCTATATCGTTGTCTCACTTCATAGTTGTCTTGATACAAGTTATCATTGTCGAGGAGGGAGTATCGACAAATTTCTGGCAGTAGCTTTATCCGAGTCTCGAATGCAGTCCGTCCTCCCGCTGCAATCGCAGCATCCCCCGTAAATCCATCTGCGCCACAGACCGATAAACAGGCAAACAAATTGCTTGACTCTGGTTTGAGTTGCTTAATACTTAGTTTAAAACAGGCTCTTATATTTCGTTTTATATCTTCTTCTTGACTCAGTGAATCTAACCTCGCCTCGTTTAAGAAGTCAACATAGTCAGATAAACTAAAAGAGGTATCTATACCCAGCGTCGAACCAGCAATACTCAATGCAAGGGGTAAGTTCCCAAGCAAATGTACAATTTGATGGGCTGCATTTAGTTCTGCTTTAATACGTTGTTCACCTGTTTCACCCATTTTTTTTGTAAGTAAATCAATCCCATTTTTTTCTGAAGAAAACGACTTGAGCAGTATCCGTTTCATTTGGAGATTCTCGCAAAAACGCCGATCACGGGTAGTAACGATTGCAGCACATTGTCGTCCACTAGGAAAAAGTTCTTGAATTTCTTCGCTGTCAGCATTGTCAAAAATGAACAACATACGTCGCTGTTGAAACAGCTTTGTTAAGCGGTCAATTGGATTATCGTCTTCAATTTTGCAATGTTTCAAAAAACGATGGGCAACTTCCTCAATGCTTTTACCATTTACATCTTGATACAATGCTCCATCTGCAAACCTATCCTTGTAGTATTCCTGAGCAAAATGGAAAGCAAGTGTCGATTTGCCCACACCGACTGAGCCGACTATGCAAACTAAGTTTGTCCATTGGTGATCGTTGTCTGGAATTAACCAGCTACGTAGCTTGTCTAATTCTGATCTCTCGACAAACTTATTTGGATCTTGCCCCGGAATGTAATAAGGAACTGATTCCCACGAGTCAGACCAATCACCAATAGATCTATCAATATTGCCTGATCGAGGTTCTCTTCGAGTGTAAAAGTTTTCACAATCTTCTAAATCTTTTTTAAGTCTAGCAATATCTTTATTAATGCGATTAAGTTCGATTGGATCGCGGGTTTGTATAAGTTCGTCACGCAATTTTTCGAGCGTATCACGAATGTTCGCACAATTGTCCTCCTCCCGCAGCAACTCTGGTGGATATTTCGGCTTACGCAAAGGTTGAGGCGACAATTCCACTTGCTATTTCCTCCAACGCAAGCTTGCAATTACTTGTTTCCATAATTCTTTGGGCTTCTCCAGAGCCGTCAATAAATCCATGCCAGTTCCAAACTCAATCTCGCTTTCTAACTCTACAAACGGAATAAGTGGAATTGCGATCTTCAAACGGTGCTTGATATCTAAGCTGGCATCTTTGACGATCTCTGCTACTTCGCTGGTAGCAGGGGGTAGAGTCGGCAGCACTTGTGTTTCGACAACACTCAATATTTGCTCCATTTGCGATTGAGATAGTTGATCGAGTGTACTTAGCATTGTGTACGCTAACTGCATTTGGTTTTGATTAAACGTTTCAACAACAACTTGAATAATGTGTTGCTCTCTTGCGTCGTAGGACAACAACAATTCCCGTCGCATTTTGCTCAGGGATTGGTATAAAATTGCCTGCCCACCTACTACGCGATCAACCTTTGCATTTACCTGATCGACCGTGACCTGCAACTGTTGTAATTCAGTGTGCAGTGTTTCAATTTTGGTTGGAATCTCCTGTATCCCCATTGCTGACGATTGTCCGACTGTGACTATTTTCTCGTATAAATCTTGATATTCTTGCGAATACTCGACTATATATGCTTTTAGACGTTCAATATCACTTTGATACCGCCGTAGGTCAATGGGATCGCGAGTTTCATTAATTGCCCGCTTCAGGGTTTGAATAACCGATTGAGTGTCAGCAATACTTTCGTTAAGAGATGTCAAACTATTACGCAGAGATTGAGGGAGCATAGAACTAGGTATAATTAAGAAGTTTAAGCTAGATTATCCTCTGGCATCTAAGTATTTTTATGAAGACTACTTTTGTTCGGTTTTAGGAAGTATATATAAAGACTACAAATTTTTATATCCTAACATAGCACATAGCACTTTACTTTTCACTTTTCATGAGTGCGGTAGCCATGACTGGGCAATAGAGATGCACAACACTGGCTCTCAAAACCATTGGTATCCATCGGCTATAGCAACCAATTTAAGAAAACTTGTCCTGAACTTTCTTACTTGCTTTAAGGGACTTCCAAGGAATAAAATTACCATTTATCAGAATGATAATCATTATTAATTAGGTAAGGAAACAGCAAGCGAACTCAAAGGTCAGCAAGACGGCGTTTTCAAGCACAAATTGTGATGGAGTTAGGTTACGGAGGACAATTACTAGCTCAAAAAGAGTTGGGGTGGGATAGAAATACTATTCGTAATGGCAAGGCGAACAATAGCTCTTTCAGAAACTAATCCGTGAACTGTTTCATGTAATTGCTGAATCCGACTGTTAAAAACCATCAGCATTCGTAATGCAATTTCAGGATTTTCTCCAATAGCTTTTAATAAAGCATCTCGCTCTACAGTGAGAATTTCACAATCAGATTCAGCAGTTACATTTGCCGGAGAAATTCTATTTCCTAACAAAGCAGGAGCCGCAAAAATTTCCCCAGCAGTTAAGGCGCGGAGAATCGTTTCTTTCCCCGTTGTTGCTATTTTGGTAACTTGAATTGAACCACTGACAACAGCATAAAGTTTTGCTGGTAAGACATCGCCCTCATGCAGAATAATCTCTCCTTTGTGATAGTGTTGCACCTGAGTGTAAGGTTGCAAACTTATCTTTTCTGCTGTTTCTAAACCTGCAAACACGATAATTTGCGAAAGTTGTTCCAGGGATGCTTGCATGATTAGCCCTATATTGCAAAGGCTGGACGATGATGAATCCAAGGGTTAGCCGCTTCTAATTGTGCTGCTAGGCTGATGAGTGTGGCTTCAGCGGCAGGTTTACCAATTAGCTGCACACTGATGGGTAAACCTTTACTATCAAAGCCTACAGGAATTGCGATCGCAGGTTGTCCAGTTGCATTCGCAGGCGGACAAGGGGCAACCCATTGAATAATATTTTGGAATGTCTCTTCTGCACTCAAAGAAGCCCATTCCCCAACGCGGATGGGTGAATGTAGATAAACTGGCAATACCAGCACATCCACGGTATCAAAAAATGCGACAATCTGCCGTGCCACTACCTGCATTTGGGAAACTGCTTGCAGGTATTGGGCAACAGAACCTGTGCGTGCAAATAGCCAGCGATTCAATGGCTGCAAGGCTTCAACAGGAAGTCCCGATGCAGCTACCCCAGCTTGCCAGACGATTTGGAATGGTTCAACTAAACCGCTAAAATCTGGGGATTTTTGTTCAACTTGGTGGCCGAGTTGTTCCAATAACTCAACTGTTTGGCGGACACCTTGCTGACAGTTGGCGTCAGCTTCTCCCAAAGGAGAAATGCTAGTGTCAAAAGCAATTCGCAAAGCACTGAGTTTTGTCTGAGTGGCGGCGAGAAATGATGGTTCAGGATCGGGCAACCAGTAAGGATCGCCTGTGACATAGCCAGATATGGTATCCAAAAGGGCAGCAGCATCAGCGACGGTACGCGCGATCGGGCCGTTGACGGCAATTCCAGCGAGGCGTTCGCCTACAGGTGCTTTACTCACCCTGCCTCTGGATGGTTTGATTCCCACCAAACCACAACAAGCCGCAGGCCCCCGAATCGAACCACCGCCATCAGAACCTTGAGCGATCGCACACAATCCCGCTGCTACCGCCGCCGCCGCGCCACCACTGGAACCGCCAGGAGTGTATTCTAAATTCCACGGATTTCTAGCTGGGGGAAAACCCGTAGGTTCGCTGTAAGGTAATGAACCTAATTCGGAAGTAGCTGTTTTACCGAGAATAGTAAACCCAGCTTGCTTAATCCGCGCCACAACACCATCATCATAGTTAGGGATATTGTTTAGTAATGCCGGATTCCCAAAAGTACAGGTAATACCCGCTACAGCGTTTAGGTCTTTAATGGAAATCGGCACACCAAAAAATGGCGGTAATTCTGAGGTAGTTGTCAATAATTCTGTTTTAGCTTTAGCATCTGCGATCGCTAATTCTGCCGTCACCGTAAAATAACTTCCTAATTGGGGATTTAATTGTCCAATCCGTTCTAAATATATTTCTACCAACTCTAGTGGTGATACTTCCCGGCGACGAATTAATTCCGCCAACTCTAGTGCTGGGGTAAATGCTAAATCAACTTCATTCATAGGTTAGTGAATGGGTAATTTTACCTTTCTCTGGGATTTTGAAACTGAAATTGTTACTTTAGCAGGATTTGTGGGAATTATACATTTTATAGCTCCTGAGATTTGTGACTAATTTAGGATGCTCAGATGCAACAGACGAGGTTATGTTCTTACTCAAGCCATTTTAATTGTTTTGCATAAACTTTCGACAAATCCCTAAGGGGTATTTATGGCTAACTTAGAAATACTTGTTAGTGAATTGCCAACACTGATTCAGAGTCTAAAACTGACTATTGGCGATTCTAATGAAATCATGGAACAAATTATCTTGATCAATAATGCTCAGGAACAACTACGGAATCTTAAAAAATTAATTGCTCAGGAATTGAGATTTGATCACAGCAAAAATTCTGCGATCGCTACACTTCCTCGAATCAGTACAGTCGCTACTTTGTTTATCCCTAGTCTGGGATTAGTAGATCCAGTCATAGCTGAAAAATTTGGGAACTCAGAAACTAAAATTTCATTAACTGATTTACAATCGAAAATTGATAGCTGGATTGAATGGGGTTATTTTTTGCAAGCAATAGCCGCTGATATTCTTAGTGATATGCAACTAGTAAATCAACTAAATTCTGATATTAGTCATCCAAGCATAGCTACTGAATTTAAAGCACTTAATGACAGCTTAAAGATTAATTCAGACTTCGGAAAACTTAATATTATACAACGTCAAATTCAAAATATTAGCAACACCAAAAAAGAACTATTACAGTTACAGCAAAAATTAAATTATATTTTTCATACTATTAAAAATAGTCGTAGTTTATTAAATATTTTATTAGGAGTGTCTGCTTTCTATGGTAAATCTGGCTTCGCTTTAGAGTGGTTAGATGATGACCACGAATTAATTATATCGAGTGAGGGGAAATTTCAAGAATTGACAGATATTCTCAATGATTGTGATTTTTTTCAAGAACAAATTGCTGCTTTAATTATTCAGGGGGATGCTTTAAGTGAACAAGCAGAAAAAGCCCTGAAAAAGATTGAGCAGGAAAGTAATAAAGAAGCAATCATTAGTCAGAAAGTAGAAATAGTACCAAAGTTTTGGACACCAAAAATAGTCCGTTCGGCTTTGATTATAGCCTCAAGTTTATTAATCTTGGGTTTTGGCGGTTGGAAAATTAAACAGCAAAGTCCACAATTGCAACAGATTAGTCTGAGTTTTACTCAAGAAGGAAGTGCGAGTGCTAAGTTTAAATCTGCTCAAAAACTCGGAATGGAAGCTGCTTCTCTAGTTCAAAATCCACCGCATCCTCTAAAAGTTTGGCAAGAAGCAGAAACTAAATGGCATCAGGCAATAATACTATTGGATAGTATTCCTGATAAAACATCAATTAATGACCAAGCCAAGAAGAAATTGGCTTACTATCAAATTAACTACAAATCTATCAGTAAAAGAGTCTTAATTGAAAAGAAAGCTGTAGCAAACTTAGAATCAGCTAAAAAACTAGCAATAGAAGCTAATTTATTTCTTCACAATCCACCTCATTCGCTACTAGTTCGGCAGCAAGCACAAGGTAAATGGAAACAGGCAATCAAATTATTAGAAGCTATTCCAAAGAGTACCTCTGTCTATATACAAGCTAAAGAGTTGCTTCTTATTTATAAAAATAATTCTGACTTCTGACTTATGGGTGCTGAATTCTTACTATTTTACGGATAATTTATTGCATCATTGCTTTGGTTACTATAGCAATCTATATATTGAGAATTAATCCACCCTTCTCTTCCTACAACTCTGGTGTTTGAAGTATTAGTTACACGCACATTAACCCAAGGTGTTGGGGGGTCTTGAAGTGATACAATATGAGGCTGAAGTAATGTGACATTATTCCCATTATCTAAACCTGCTGTTGACTTTCCGCCAGCTGTAGCACGTAAAGCTAATTGCCCTGATTTCAAACCAGTTACTTGGCACGTTGCAGGCTTAACTTGAGCTACATTGCCAGTACATTTTAAGCTATTACTACTCATCCAACCTTCTAAGTCTTTTTCCGCAAGACTATTTGTATCGATAACCCTAACGTAAATCCAATTTTCAATCCCTTTAGCTAGTACTTTTAACTTTGCGTCTTCATATAAAGTAATTATGCCTCCATCTTGAATTTGTCCTTGCGGTTTTTGTAGGTATAAAAAAAGTGCTTCTTCATATCCTAGTTTCTTGGCTTGACAAGTCACTTGTCTGTTAGCACTTTTTGGAGTAGCAGCGTTTGCTATTGGTAACAAATTAAGAGTAGAAAGCCACAGATAAAATACAGCAAAAGAAATGTGAGGTAGAGATTTAAGAAAACTTGCCATTTTGAGTAAAGTAAGTACAAGTGTTTTTTCCTACCTTATCCGTGATAAATTTCATCGTCCAGCATAATTTTACCTAAATCGATAAGGCGAAGAAGACAGGATTTAAACCTGAGTTGGTATTAATATTCTCTGCAATATTCTCTGCGTTCTTCTGCGTTTACCTCCGTGAACCTACCTGAAGCGCATCTACTTTCATAAAAATAAAGAGGCAAATCGCCCTATTTTGACGCTTCACCTCTCTCAACAACAGATAATTACAACTAACAATTACAATTTAGAACGGTCAGTCAAAATCTCATAACCTGTCTCTGTCACTAATACTGTATGCTCAAACTGAGCCGACAAAGAATTATCCATAGTGACTGCTGTCCAACGGTCAGATAATGTTCGCGTATGTCTAGAACCCGCATTTAAAATTGGCTCAATTGCCAGTGTCATCCCCGCACGGAGTTTAACATTTGGCATCTCGCGGGTACGGTAGTTAAATACTGAAGGTTCTTCGTGCAAGTTACGACCGACACCGTGTCCAGTGAACTCTTCGACTATACTAAAGCCGTTAGCTTTCACATGGTCTTCAATTGCTCCAGCTAAGTCAAGCAGGTATACACCAGCCTTTACTTGTTCAATGCCCTTATATAAAGCTTCTTCTGCTACGCGAATTAATTTAGCAGCTTCTTGTGTCACTTCACCGACAGCAATTGAAATGCAAGAATCACCATGAAAGCCTTGGTAATAAGCGCCTGTATCTACTTTTAATACATCCCCTGCACGAATAAATTTCTTGGGACTAGGAATGCCATGTACAGCTTCATTGTTAATGCTGGAGCAAATAGAACCTGGAAAACCGTGATATCCTTTAAAACTTGGTGTTGCACCCATTTCGCGGATACGTTTTTCTGCATAAGCATCTAAATCAGCCGTAGTCATTCCCGGCTTTACTAGCTCGGAAATTTCTTTTAAAACAGTTGCGACAATTGTCGCTGATTGCCGCATGATTTCAATTTCACGTGGCGATTTAATTTCAATTCCTCGGCGTTGTTTTTTCGCAGGTGCAGGCTGAGTAGCTTGAGAAAGTAAGTTACTGAAAATGTTCATAGGAAATTAATAATTACTGGTGGCTCTGCCGCTGAAGTATGAATGCTTTCTCTAGATTACTTGAGAAATAATATCTATAATTTAGGTTATTTTAATCCCTGATCGAGATTCTTCCAGTTTAGCCGCTAACGTATATAGAATAACACATTCGCATACTCTTAATGTGTTGGACTTGAATCAAAACTGCTATAACTGATTTTTGGATACACACTATGGTATCTAGATCAATTATCTTTAATTGAAACATTAGATGGCTACCAAATACTTAGTCGAATAGTTTCTAATTCTTAATGGCAATCTCTCCAGTCATACCTGCTTCCGTATGTCCCGGTATTGAACAACGCAAGCCATAAGTACCAGATTTCAGAGGCACAAATACCCATTCGGCCTCAGCACCAGGCTTAAGTTCTAGTTCGTGAATGGCTCCTTTGATTTCTACTTTGCCTGCTTGGACTTTTTGTGTCCAGATGCCATCAGCAAAATCTTTAGCTGTGAAATAGTGCTTCAGTTGGCTGGGATTAGTAAGCCGTAGTTGATAGCGTTTGCCAGCCTCGAATTCCAAATGATTTGGTTCAAACTTGAGTTCGTTAGCCGAATTACCCAAGCTAATTGTAATTTCTGTAGCTGGTTGCTTGAGCAAATCGCCAGACAAATTCGCCGCCATTGCTGGAGTAACAGCGATGAAATTTAGTCCTAAAAATAACGTTAATATCACGTATTTGTGTTGTAATATTTGCAGCCAAGCAGTAGTTATGAAAGTAAGAGATGTAACTATGATTTGGTATAAATGGTTGTAAGTTATCATCAGTAGTTCTCAAAAGGCAATGCTATTAATAGGTAGCGGGAAAAACCACTTTACCCATTCTTTATATTATCCATGCCTAATGCCCATCTCTACTAGTGTGTCAACTTTAAATTGATGGGTAATACCAATAATTAATGACTGCAACACATCCTTGGGTAAAGACGCGATGAATCGCGTCTCTACAAATGGTCTATTTGTCGCATTCTTTTTTCAAATTGGTATAAGAAAGTTCGTAGTAAGGACTTTAGTCCTTATTTTTTAAGCACTTTAGTGCTTACTACAAACCCTCAATAGCTTGACAAAGTACTACCTAATGCTTTTCTCTGCTAACACAGATGGGCCAGCAGTAACTACCACGATTTTATCTGGGTGGAGTAACTCACGAGCCGCTTGATTAACTTGCTCAAGGGTGACTTTCTGGATTTTATCAGTGAAGGAGTGCAATTCTCCTTTCTCTAGTCCATACACCTCATTCATCAGAATTCTATCTGTTAATTCTTCAGGGTTTGCCAGGGAAACATTGTAGTTGCTGATGAGGGTGCGTTTAGCTGTTTCTACTTCCAGTGCAGTAACACCTTGTTGATGGATTTGCTGTAGCATTTGGCGGGTACTAGCGATCGCTTTGGTGCTATCTTCTGGACTAGTCTGCATCTCAATCAAAAATGTCCCTGAATTCTTCCCAGCTTGGAAGGAGCTATAAATTCCATAGCTCAAACCTTGGCGATCGCGCACTTCTGCACCCAGTCTACTAGATAAGGTATCGCCTCCCAAAATTTGGTTCAATACTAAGGCTGAGTGAAACCGAGGATCATAACGGTTAATACCCGTATAACCCATATATGTAACGGCTTGGGCTTTACCTGGTAAAACTGGGTTGACACTCACTATTTTCTCCGGCATTGCCACTGGGGGATATTTTAATGTTGCTGCTTGGCCGCTAACTTCCCAGTTACCAAACTCATTTTTAATGAGCGATCGCACTTTGTCTAGATCAAAATCTCCCACCAGCGCTAGCACTGTCGTGTCTGGACGATAATGTTTAGCTTTGAAATCAATCACATCCTGGCGCTGAATCTGCTGTAAACTCTCCTCTGTGGGAAAGGTGTGTAAGGGATGTTTTTTCGGATAAATTGACTGGACAAATATTCTTCTAGCTACTTCTGATGGCTCATCTAATTCCTGTTGCAGATCAGTTAAAGTTTGTTGACGGTGCAATTCCAATTCTTTTGCTGGAAAGCTACTATTTTTAACAACATCAGCCAATATCTCCAGGAGTATTGGCAAATCCTCGGCTAAACTATCACCCTCAATCCGCACACCTTCGCGGTAAGCTTCAAAGTCTAAACTCGCCCCTCGTTCTGCCAAGATTTTGGCAATAGTGAATACATCTTTGCTGTCAGTGCCACTTAGCAAATTCTCTGCCACAAAAGCAGCTAGTCCAGCTTGCTCATCTGGATCAAATTCCGTCCCGGCTTGAATGTGCCCGCTCAGAGTAACGGTGGGAGTACTATGATCTGGTAACAGTAATAACCGCAGTCCGTTAGTAAATTTAAATTCCTGTGGTAAGACTTGAGCGATATCTTTGACGGCAAACAACGCATCTGTAGCCAAATCCACAGGTGGTAAGTACTTCCCTACCTCAGAAGGAAGCACAGGTGCGCCAGGAGAGAAATTTTCTGTAGTTTGGGCTGAGTCTGGTTTGTCACCAAATTCTGTTATTAACTTCTGAGTTGGTTCAAAAAAACCTACTGTCCGTGCTTCTTTTGTTAGGTATTTGTTAATCACAGCGACAACATCCGTTGGCTTCACCAGACGAACAGCTGCTAAATAGCGGTCTGTGTAGCGATAATCACCAACAGTTGTCTCATCAGTGCCCAATCGCATTGCTTGAGAGGTGATATCACGGTTACTCAAAATTACATCTGCTGTTAACTGGGTTTTGGCTCGTTCTACTTCCTCAGATGTCACACCTTTTTCTGCTACATTAGCGATCGCACGACTCAATACTGAGTCAATTTTTTTCAAATCTTGTTTAGCTCCAACCGTTACCAACACTTCATACCAGCCAGATTCTCGCAAACTGGTAACGGATGCTGTAACTTCACTAGCTAAACCTGATTCCACTAATACCTGATAAAGTCTAGAATTCCGCCCCTCTGTCAAGATGTAATCCATCACATCCAGCGCAGGTACATCTGATTGATTTGCATCCGGTAGCGGATACACAACTTGTAACAGTCTTCCTGCTCCAGGTTCTCGCAATATTATGGGAGTGCTGAGTGCTGAGTGCTGAGTGCTGAGTGTTGAGTGTTGAGTGTTGAGTGATGGAGAAATAACTCCTGCTTCCTGCCCCCTGCCCCCTGCTCCCTGCCCCCTGCCTCCTGCCCCCTGCCTCCTCGGTAGTTTTCCAAACACCTCTTTAATTGTTTCAAGGGTGTTTGCAGTTTGAAAATCTCCAACAATTACTAAGACGGCATTATCGGGAGTGTAAAAGTTGCGGTAATATTTTTGTACCTGTTCAACTTCAAATTTTTCGACATCAGCTTTGGTACCACCTACAGGCAACCCGTAAGCATGATTGGGAAACACCGCCTGCATGACGGCGCGGTTGAGGCGATATTCTGGGCTATTTTCGTAACCTTGCAACTCGGAAATTACTACCCGCTTCTCACTCGCCAGTTGTTCTGGCTCAATCTGGGAATTTTGCATTCTGTCCGCTTCCAGCACTAAGAGCGCTTTTAGCTTGTTTCGTTCCACAGTACCGTAATATGCAGTTTGGTCATAGCTGGTAAAAGCATTGGAATCACTACCCAAAGCACTAAACAAACGTCCAAATTGAATCGGACGATTTTTCGTGCCTTTAAACATCATGTGTTCCAGCTGGTGGGCAATGCCATTCACGCCCGGTTCTTCATTTCGTGAGCCAACCTTGTACCACACCTGCACCGTCACCACTGGCGCAGTATGCACTTCTTTTGTCAGGACAGTTAGACCATTCTCCAGCACTGTCTTACGGACATTTTCTGTCAGTGTTGAGGGCATTATTCTTTTTGCTATCAAGGTTGACTGGTATTTTTCTTTGTTAGATGTGGCTGTATGTTGACTACGAGCAGGTTGATCACTCAGTAAAAAAACCGCTACTAGCCATAAGCTTAAAAGTAATAACGGTAAAGGATATTTATAAAATCTGGAAAATCCATACATCTATTTAGTAAATATATCTGTAATTTAAGTTACATAATTATTTTGGAAAGTGACCATAATTTAATCTGGCAAAAAAATCTGTTGCCTCAGTAACAATACAGAAAAACAATATATTAGCAATAAAGGTAATAAAAAAGCTAAATTACGGGAGTTTTGCTAAAACTCGAATGAATTCCAGAGGTAAACCATCGGTATCGGCGATAAAAGCTACTTCGTAAATGCGATCGCCTATTTGCTGTTGTGTCGGTTCTAAAAGTACCTTCAACGGTTCTAATTCTCCAGGTTGAGTCTCAGCAGCTATCACTGCACGTTCTTGTAAATTTGTCAACCAGCTAGGTAAATCTGGTGTAATCTCAGTTAAATCGAACGAGAGATGATAATACCCGACATAATGCTCATCAGCAAAGGCATCTGGGGCTGGTTTTGGCTCAGGAATTTGGATCAGTTCAATTCTCCCGCCCAATCCTTCCATCCAGCAAGCCAGGGTGTAGCCGGTAGTAAAGCGTTCCGAAATTGTAAACCCTAAAAGTTCGTAGAAAGCGATCGCTCGATGAATATTCGCAGTCCGAATAGAGGCGTGGTGCATATTAGTCCTTAGTCCTTAGTCCTTAGTCATTTGTCCTTTGTGATTCACTAATGACAAATGACTAATGACAAATGACCATTACTCAAACAACCTGAAATAAGGGTAGCGTACAGGGACACCAGGCTCTTTTTCCAAGTCAAAATTAATCACTTCCCAACAGGGATCATCTGAGTTATCGGGGCTAAACTCCACGGGTAAACCGTACAAACGCGCAGCAGTAGCTTCTGGTTGTCCAGAACGCCAAGGTGTACTGCGTTCCAAATAGCCACTCATTAATTCCTGATAGCGTCGAGCAATAATCACTCTTGTTGCTCGATAGCCTTGGGTATACAGCTTGTCTAATGCTTCGTGAATTTCAAAGCGAATACCATCGGGATGAGTATGCTGTCTATACCATTCATTATTCCACCTCCGCCAATGACGTCCTGATTGCAAATGGATTAACTCTCCATTTTTAGGATCAGCTTCAAACGCGCCATGACGCGGACACAAATAGGTATCTGTCAAAGTCAGTGCCGGAATAGTCTGGCGACAATGGGGACACTGTATTTCCGGCCCAAACATCGGGTACTGAAAGCCTGGATTCATCATGAAGTGCGTACAAACATAATTTTGTCTTCACCAGCACTAGTGGATTGGATTATACACTTCGGCTCCACTACTTTGGGTTACTTGCTCACTGCTACACAGACACGGAGTTGCAGTAGTAGAAGCATTTCTCACTAGTGTTTTCCTCTCCGTAGAGGCTTGACGCTGTGATATCCTGGTTGTGCAACCAGCCTCAAAGGTTGGAGTTTCTCCAGTGTTCCTGGGTACCATATTAATATTCTATCGTGTCTACCGCTTCTTACTGGACATCTCCCGATTTTTCTCAAGCTGCCTTCATCGCAGCCAATGCTGTTGTAATGGGTTCGGTAAATATAGCACCAGGAGTGAGCATTTGGTATGGAGCAGTGGTTAGGGGAGATCTAGAACGGATTGAAATTGGCGAATGCACAAATATTCAGGATGGTGCAATTCTACATGGCGATCCTGGTTTTCCAACAATTTTAGAAGATCATGTTACCGTAGGGCATCGCGCTGTGATACATTCCGCTTACATTGAGCGTGGAAGTTTGATTGGCATTGGCGCAGTGGTTTTAGACGGGGTACGAGTAGGTACTGGTAGTATTATTGGTGCTGGCGCAGTGGTAACAAAAAATGTCCCGCCTCTGTCCCTAGTGGTGGGTATTCCTGGCAAAGTGTTACGCCAAATAACAGATGTTGAAGCCGCAGAACTGATTGAACACGCTAAACGTTACCAAAAGTTAGCTTTAGTTCATGCTGGCAAGGGTACTGATATTGGTTTTAGCAAGGCTTAGGGAGTGGGGACTGGGGACTGGGTACTGGGGACTGGGTACTGGGGGAGAAGTTGGAGTAAGTTTTTTCCTCTGCCCAATGCCCCATGCCATGCCCAATCCCCAATCCCCAATGCCCCATAATTTAAACATTCTTTACATTTGTATTTGGAAAAATTGCCCACTTCAGCTAAAAATAAAAATGAGAGCAGTTGACAAAACTTTAATTTCTACTTAAGAGAGGGGTTCTAGATATGGATATCGATTACCGCATAGCGATCGTTTTAGCACCAGTTGCGATCGCAGCTAGCTGGGCAGTGTTTAATATTGGCGCTGCGGCTTTAAGACAAATTCAAGGCTTTTTGGATAGAGAAGCTTAAATTCATTAATCGGGGATTGGGCATGGGGCATCGAAAAGAGGCAGAGGTGCGGAGGGGCAGAGGGGCAGAGGGGAGAAAACTTTAACTTTCTACAACTTCTCTTCTCCCCTGCTCCCCTGCTCCCCTGCTCCCCTGCTTCTTCCTTATCCCCCCACTCCCTATTCCCAACCCTTAAGACTTGGATATCGATTCTGTAATACAACCCTTGCAACGCTTTGGTGTCCATCTGGGACTCGATCGCATTGTCAATCTATTGGCAAATCTCGGCAATCCCCATCACCAAGTCCCGGTAATTCATGTTGCTGGCACTAATGGCAAAGGTTCAGTCTGTGCCTATCTTTCCTCCGTACTAACTGAAGCTGGTTATCGTACAGGGCGCTACACTTCCCCCCATCTAGTCGATTGGACGGAACGTATTTGTCTGAATGAACAGCCAATTTCTTCTGAGGAATTGAGCCAATTATTAGAAAAAGTTCAAGCTGCTATTCGTGCGGGTGATGATTCTGCAACTCAGTTTGAAGTAATTACGGCAGTTGCTTGGTTATATTTTGCCCAGCAGCAAGTCGATGTGGCTGTGGTAGAAGTCGGACTAGGAGGGCGCTTAGATGCTACCAATGTCTGTTTGGAACCATTAGTTACAATTATCACTTCCATCAGTCGGGAACACTGGCAGCAACTCGGCCCTACCATCGCTGACATTGCTAGAGAAAAAGCAGGTATTCTCAAACCAGGATGTCCCGTTGTGGTTGGAGGATTGCCAGCGGATGCAGAAGAAGTTGTGCGATCGCGTGCTTTAGAATTACAATGTCCGATTTTTACGCCTCAACCCGCCCATCAAATCGCTACAGGATGGGCAGAATATCAAAGTATTCAAAATTCTGAATTAATTAAATACCCATTACCGTTAGCGGGACAAATTCAATTAACTAATTCAGCTTTGGCAATAGCAGCTTTAGAAATTCTCCAACAACAGGGTTGGCAGATTTCTGAAGAAGCCATAATTAACGGTATGGCAAAAACTAAATGGCCAGGGCGGATGCAATGGACTACCTGGAAAAGCCATAAATTATTACTTGATGGCGCTCATAATACCGCCGCCGCCCAAGTTCTTCGCCATTATGTTGATAGCTTAGACGCAGTTAATCATAACCCCGTCAATTGGGTTATGGGAATGTTTGCGGATAAGGATCATGCTGATATTTTCACCGCCCTGTTGCGGCCAGGCGATCGCCTTTTTCTAGTACCAATACCAATAGAACCCTGGCCAGGTAGAACTTCCGCTGATCTACAAGAATTAGCAAACCTAGCTTACAGCCTCTGTCCCAAATTAAGCGATCGCCAAATCCATCCAGATTTATTCACAGCATTAGAAGCCGCAACCTCAACCGCCACCACAGACGATTTAATCGTTTTATGTGGTTCCCTTTATTTAGTCGGCGATTTTTTATCAACCACCAATATATAGCCATTTTCAATGGATTGAAAATGGCTATATAGGTGAGGTAC
The DNA here is from genome assembly GCF_051172895.1 of Nostoc sp. CALU 1950. Classification (NCBI taxonomy): domain Bacteria; kingdom Bacillati; phylum Cyanobacteriota; class Cyanophyceae; order Nostocales; family Nostocaceae; genus Nostoc; species Nostoc sp. CALU 1950. The sequence continues at coordinate 37,825 of NZ_JBDNJQ010000041.1, forward strand.
AAGTATGCAAATAGACCTAACCCCCTAACCCCCTTCCCGATGCGGGAAGGGGGAAAAATTAAAAGCCTCTCTCCTTTTAGGAGAGAGGTTTGGAGAGAGGTCAAAATTGTACCTCACGCTTGTCGAGAACCGCTATAATTCGCAAATCATAACTACGAATTACGAATTACGAATTACGAATTTATCTATTGTTCCACTCTTGCGCCGCATCTTCTACAGCTTTATCTACAGTCTTTTGGTTTAACATTGCTGCTTGTAAGTTCTCGTAGACTGCTTTTTGCAGTTTCTTAGAATCTTTCAAAGTAGGAGTTAATATTTCTGCTTTTTGCAATTGTTCAGCAGTAATAACTCGTGCTTTTTCAACTGTTGAAGCATTAGCTGGAACATCTTTAAAGTAACTATCAGATAATGCCTTGACTGTAGAAGGTAAGACATTTGCAGCTTTAGCAAAAGCTAACTGATTTTCGTCATTGGTGACAAATAAAGCAAACTTTACAGCGCCGTCTGGTTGTTTGCTATCGCGGGGAATAACTATGTTCATCACTGCGACATTTTTCTTACCTGTGTCCCCAGTCAGTTGAGGTGCTATTGCCGAAGCTTGAGCAATTTTCGGGGCATTATTTGCGATCGTTTTCAGAAACTCTGGCCCAGAAGCTAGAAACACAGTCTCTCCAGATTGGTATAAATCGATCGCGTGGCGATGTCCTTGGGTTAAAGCCTCTTTGGGAAGCAGCCCTTTTTTATACAAATCTACCCAATACTGAAACGCCGCCTTACCTTGTGCTGAATTAAAGGCCGCTTTCCCCTCAGTATCTATTAGCGTGACTCCCATTTGCACAAAAGATTCCAGCACTTCACCGGAATCTTGCGGTACGAAAGTCACAAAAAAGGCATATTTCCCTGTCTTATCTTTAATTTGTTGGGCTGCTTGTGCCAATTCTGCGTAGGTTGCAGGGACTTTATTGATACCTGCCTGTTTTAATAAATCAGTGTTATAAATGGTTAACCGTGTGGTGAGATACCAGGGAATCCCAAAACTCTTGCCATTAAGGGTACTTGCTTTCCATATATTCGGTAGATAGGAGGAACGTACATCGTTTGGAACTTTCGCATCTAAATCTAACCAGGCATTTCGTCCAGCAAGTTGGGAAGCAAAACCTGGATTGAGGTTAACTACATCAGGTGGCGTTTTTGCTGAGACGGCTGTTAATATTTTGTTCTCCATCGCCGCCCAAGGTACATCGACCCAGTTAATCTTTATACCTGGATTTTGCGATTCAAAATTCGTAATTAGGCTTTTGAAGTAGTCGGTAAATTGAGGTTGGAGTTGCATTGTCCAAAACTCAACAGTTGACACTCCTGAAGTAGCTTGTTTTGTATTTGTACTAACATTACCTGTGCTGCAACTTACCATCCAACTGGTTAATAAGCCAAGTAGTGTAAAAGCAACAAGTTGTTTAAATTTTCGCAATTGAATCATTTTCCCAGTATTTTTACGCTTGCTCAGTGTCAAAAGCTTAGATCAGAATTGTCGAGATTATAGGCTAAATAAATTACTTAGCACCAAGTCCGTTTTTAGTATCATTTAAATTTTCAATTTAGCAGTCCAGCGGGCACAACTGTGGTAAAAACCTTCAAAAGTCTGTTTGGCAAATCGAAGAAAGGGGTCGGCATTGAACTTGCTCCCGAACGGGTAAATGTAGTTCAGTTACGCAAGCAGGGTCAAGGCTTAAAACTAGAAACCTTTACATCTGTAGCAGTTCCAGAAGGTGTAGTTACCGATGGTCAAATAACCGACCCCGCAGCAATGGCGCAATTAATCCAGCAGGCGCTAGCTGAGAGCAAAATCAAAACTTCTCGTGTTGCTACTGGTGTACCAGGGCGAGATTCCATCGTTCGGATTATACCAGTGCCAACGGAGTTAGATGACAAAGAACTGCGAGAAATGGTGCTAAACCATGAAGCAGGTTTGTATTTACCCTATCCTCGTGAAGAGGCTGATGTAGATTATCAGAAACTTGACTACTTTATAGACGAGGATGGCATTGAAAAAGTACATGTACTTTTAGTTGCAACTCGCAAGGAGATAACGGATACCTATATAAGCACTTTCGAGCAGGCAGGATTGCAAATTGATGTTTTAGAAATTAACAGTTTTGCGCTGATTCGGACTATTCGCGAGCAACTGCGGCAATTTGGACCGCAAGAAGCAGCAGTACTAGTTGATATAGAGTTCGATAGTACAGAAATTGCCATCATCGTTAACGGAGTGCCGCAATTTTCGCGCACAGTCCCAATCGGGACTTATCAAATGCAAACTGCCTTAGCAAGGGCAATGAGCTTACCCACATCACGAGATATGGAACTGTTACACGGAATGATTATTCCCCCAACTCCTATAGACGGCGGAAAAACTGGCGTCACCGAAATAGATCCTGGTATGGCAGCCATATTAAGAGTATTGGGAGAACTAACGGATGAACTGCGCCGTTCCATCGATTTTTACCTCAATCAAAGTGAAAATTTGGAGGTAGCGCAGATTTTATTAGCTGGGCCAGGAGGTGGACTCCAACAGCTAGATGAATTCTTTACCCAACGCTTGAGCTTGCCAACTACCCAAATAGATCCAATAGGGTCTTTGTCCTTAGAAGTTGACACTGATAAATATCCACAGGTACAACGCTCTGGTTTAGCGATCGTACTCGGTCTAGGAATGCGGGAGGTGTAATAAAATGTACAGCCTAGATGTTAACTTTCTTAAAGACCGCCCAGCATACCAGAAAAAGCCTGAGAGAAAGGGAGGAATAGGCCTAAAGCTGCCTACAGGGAATATGACACCAGTGTATGTGGGAGTTGCACTAGGTGTAGGTCTTCCAGCTTTATTAGGAGTTGGTTGGTGGTTGTTGCAAGGGAAGATTGTTGAGTTAGAGGGGACGATAGCACAACTAGATCAGGAAAGCAAGAGGTTAGATACAGAAATAGGAAATCTGAATAAGATCAAAGCTGAGACGAATGCCATTAAAGGTGAAACTCAAGCTTTAGTGACTGTATTTGACCAGATTCGTCCTTGGTCAGCAATGCTGCAAGATTTGCGCGATCGCATTCCAGCAGCAGTGCAGATTGAGAATATCAAGCAAATCTCACCCACTGCGGCAGTGGCAGGGCAGCCAGCAGGCAATCCCGCCGGGGGATTAGAAATTACCGGATTGGCTCGTTCATTTAACGATGTCAATGATTTCTTGTTGAGTTTACAACAGTCTCGCTTCTTGAAGTCCACAGAAAGCAGAATTCTGACGGCATCGTTAGTAGATGCTCCCTTACCACCAGGTGGAAGTCAATCTCCTGCTGCTGTAATAATTAAGCCACCCCAGGTAGTTAAATACACTATTCAATCGAGTATGAGCGATGTTCCAGCTTCGGAATTAATCCGAGAGTTAGAAAAAAAAGGCACAGTGGGGTTAGTTACTCGAATTCGTAATATGCAACAAACAGGAGTCATTTCAAAATGACGCTGAGTGATGATTTAAATTTTGCTGAACATGGCGGAGAATTCGATTCGGAAACGCCAGCTCACCCCGTGGTATTTGGTATTGCCTTCACACCAAAAATTATTGGGATCTTAGTGGGGGTAATTGGTTTAGCAGGAGCAGGTTATATATTGTTAAACCTACTGATGCCAGCTTGGGAAAGCTATCAGCAGCAGCAAGCAAAAAGCACTGAACTGCAAGCGCAAATTGAGCAAAAAAAAGCCAATATCAAACAGATTGAAAAAGTTAAAGACGAACTAGCACAGGCAAAACAGCAAAAAGTTCAGGTTTTAGGTTTATTTGCTAACGAAAAAACCTTAGATACATTGCTGTTGGATCTGAACCGCTTAATAGAGTCTGGTAATACTCCAACTTCTATTAATGCAGTGAGAGCCAAACTGAAGAAATTTGTGCCCGTTTCCCAAAAACCAGAACCAGTTATCGATGGAACTCTAGGACTACAGGTTGACGGTAAGCTGCAACGCAGCATTATCAATGCCGAAATTACAGGAACTTACGAACAAACACAATCGATAATGCGTAACATTGAGCGCTTACAGCCTTTGTTAATAGTTAAAGATTATGTGGCAACTTTGGCTCCAGTAGAGTCAAGATCCCCATTAGATAAAACGCCTGTGCGGGTAGGCCCAGCAGAGATTAATACATCATTCCAGTTACAGGTATTGATGCCACTTAGTCCAGAAGAAATAGCGGCGGCGGCAGCAGCGACGGCTAAAAATGCTCCGAAAAAGTAGTCAACTAAATCCAGGGCAAATAGAATTCGCGGCTACACAAGCGTTCGCCCTTGGCGTTCCCGCAGGGTAGTCCGTCTCCGCAGACTAAGAAGAAATTGAGGGTTTGAAACCCACAGAGGTGGGTAAAGTCTCGTGTAGACGTGGTTTCTAAGCGCCTACGCACAAATTGTCTGTAAACAAGGTTTTATTAGGTGAGGAATGAACTGTGAAACAGCTTCACGGTAATAGTTTTATATTGAGTACTGCTGCTTTTGTATTTTTGGCAGCTCAACCAGTTTGGGCACAAATCAGCCAAGTTACTAATGTACAGTTAAATGCGGTTGATGGTGGAATTAGCGTTGCTTTGAAAACTTCTTCCGGGTCACGCCCCCAAGTTTTCACTACGAAAAGAGGCAATGCTTTAATTGCAGATATTATCAATACTCAATTACGATTACCACAAGGTAATAGTTTTCGTCAAGATAGCCCAGCACCAGGAATTGCCTCTGTTGAGGTTAATCAGCTTGATGCCAATAGCATCCGAGTGACGGTAACTGGCAGTAACAACGCACCTGGCAGTCAACCCGTGGTGCGATCGCAAAATGGAATTACACTCAGCTTTAGCCCTTCCACAGGCACTACAGCATCAGCACCAACGCCAACAGCGCCTACATCCACAGCACCACCTACTTCAACCCCAGCCCAACCTGGTCAAAATTCAGGTGTTCTCGTTCCCAACCCGCAAGTCACCATTGACGGACAACCTGCACAAGCTGCTGGGCCAGGTCAACCTCTGAGTCAGGCTCCACCTTTCTTACCTAGAGCCGTCGCCCCACCAGTGGGAGATATTGCCATATCTAATACCGATGCTTCTCCTAGCACAGTTGACTTAGGAACTCAGGAACGTGTACCCCGTTTAGTACTGCGAGATGCACCGGTGCGTGAGGTTTTGTCACTGCTTGCTCGTGCTGCTGGTTTAAATCTGGCTTATATCGGAGGTGAGCAAGCTGCTGGAGGTCAACAAGGTAATGCTGCTAATGCACCAGCAGTTTCTCAAACAATCTCGCTAGATATAGAAAACGAGCCAGTGCAAGATGTGTTTAACTACGTCTTACGCTTGAGTGGTTTTGAAGCTAACCGCAGTAATCGCACGGTTTTTGTTGGGCCTAAACTACCTAATTCCACTCGTGACATGGTTATGCGTAGCTTGCGACTCAATCAGGTAACGGTGGGAGTCGCCCTGAATTTTTTGGTCAGCTTGGGAGCAGAAAGTGCTGTCAGCCGCGAACGACAAGTTACCAGTGTTAATGCCGTACCCGTGGGTACTGGAGTTGCTCCCATCACCCAAACTCAGACAACTACAGAAACTAAAGTTGAAACTCAACGCGTTGATTTTAAAGACTCTAGCCCATTACTTAGAGGTTTACAAGCATTAGGAGATGAGCGTACCAATGCTCTAACTTTGATTGGGCCTCCTCGGCTAGTTGAGATGGCTATGGCTCAACTAACTCAGCTTGATATCCGCCGTCGTCAAGTGGTAGTTAACGTAAAGATTATTGATGTTAACCTCTTGAACACCCAGGACTACAACACTAGCTTTTCCTTTGGGGTTGGTAACAACTACTTCACAAGTGATGGTGGTGCAGCATCTCTGAATTTTGGTGGTTCCAGACCAGCTACTAGCGCTGAAGCATCAACCAGTGTGACTAGTACGCCAGTTATCCAGAATCCTGTTACAGGAGGAACATTTCTGGGTGATGGATTTTTTAATTCTCAAGGCAATACACCATCAGCTACCGCTGATGTAGGTAATCCACTAGAACCAGGTATTACAGATTTTACTCCAGGAACTCCACCAACAGCCACAAGTCCTGGAACTCCTGATCAATATACATTTGCTCTCCCAACTTTATTTCAGTTCCCTAAGCGTCTTCTCGCTAGCTTGCAAGCTCAAGTGCAAAATGGCAATGCCAAGATTTTGACAGACCCGACTTTAATTGTGCAAGAAGGTCAAACAGCCAATGTAAACTTGACTCAGGAAGTGGTAGGCAATATTAAAAGGGAAATAGTTCGGGATACGAATCTTGCTACAGAAACGATTTCAGCAGAAAAAGACCGAGTAGGTTTAACCCTAGCTGTTAAAGTTGAACGGATTGATGACAATGGTTTTGTCTCTCTATCGGTAGCTCCCGTTGTCAAAGCACCCCAAGCTCCAGCTACCATCAACGTTGGAGGAGGCGGTACTCAACAAATCTTCTTAGTATCGGAGCGCTCTCTTAATTCTGGCTTGATTCGCTTGCGAGATGGTCAGACCTTAATTCTCTCAGGCATCATTCAAGATTCAGACCGGACTTCTGTTTCCAAAATTCCTATTTTGGGTGATCTTCCACTAATTGGTTCGCTGTTTAGAAGTACAAACAGACAGAACCAGCGTAATGAGGTGATTGTATTGCTCACTCCTCAAATTATGGATGACACAGAAAACTCCTCATATGGCTATAACTACGCTCCAAGCCCAGAGGTGCGGCAAATCCTTGAGCGTAGGGGGTTGAAGGTTCCAGGTAGATAATAAAGATGATATGCAGGTGAGTCAGTTCTGGCAAAGGCTCAGATCCTCGACTTCTTAAAGAAGTCGGGGATCTTCTTGTTCACGAATTCTCCGCGCAGAGCAGATAAGCGGCTGAAGCCTCGCAGTGAAATGCTGTAAGTTAGTATTTCATTGTCCTGTAGAACAAAATAGATATAGATTTGTAGCCCAGTCAGCTAACAAAAACGGGACATACTCCTATGACAGCACTTACATTAAACCTCAATTCTGTAATTAAACTGACAAGAGAGCAGTTTTATCAATTGTGTGAAGAAAACCCCGATTTAAAATTAGAACGCAATGCCGAAGGAGAGTTGATTATAATGCCACCTACGGGAGGAGAAACAGGAAAAAGTAATTCTACTATCAACGCTCAAATATGGTTCTGGAACGATCAAAATCAATTGGGCGAAGTTTTTGATTCATCAACTGGATTTACTTTACCTTCAGGGGCTGACCGTTCTCCAGATGTTTCTTGGGTGGAAAAATCTCGTTAATATGCTTTGACTAAAGAACAAAAAGGAAAATTTATTCCCCTCTGTCCTGATTTTGTGATCGAGATACTTTCGCCTAATGATAGCTTGAAAAAAACTCAGAACAAGATGCAAGAGTATATCGAAAATGGTTGTCGTCTAGGTTGGTTGATAAACCGAAAAAAACAGGAAGTAGAAATTTATCGTCCAGGACAAGATGTGGAAGTTTTAGAATTTCCTCAAACTATTTCCGGGGAAAATATTTTACCTGGTTTTGTACTCAACATACAACGAATTTGGGAAAATTTAATTTTCATATCCACACCTCTTTAACTGACATTTTTTAGTAGTGTAAAACAGTAAGTGGGGTTGTGGCTACGTTGGTAGACCTCCGGCTTGAAAAATCTGTTCGGCGGTTAAATTCACTTCTGGGAAAGTAGGCGAGAGGATACGGTCAGTGCCTCTAAATTGAGTAACTTGGTATTCACCATCGATTAATTGATAAATAGATATAGTAGGCTGTTTCGGGTTGCCAGTGAACTTTTTAGCGCCTAGACCGAGATAATCTACAACCCAGTATTCAGGAATTCCAATTCCCTCATACTTACCTTGTTTTGTGTAGTAGTCATCATCCCAGTTGGTACTAACTACCTCAACTACTAAGGGAATTGATGCTGCAAGGCTTACAGTTGATTCTTTTTTCCATAGCGGTTCATTCACTAAATTAGGGCGATTCAGTAATAACACATCTGGGGAATAGGCAGATTCCGAATTCGTTGGTTTTACCAGCGCAGTTTTGGGGATTGTATAAGGTAAATTTAATCGGTCAAATTCTACTATTAGTTTTCTTGCTACAAAACCAACAACATCTTCATGGTCTCCCGCTGGTTGTGCCATTTCAACAATCACTCCATCATGTAATTCATATCTTCCACCTTCGGGTCGCCACGCTGCAAAATCTTCAAAGGTTACTAGTTTTGGTATGGCTTGAGTCATAATCTATTACCCCTAGTAGTCGTTTCGATCGTATCGCTTTCTTACGTTCTGACAATTCAGGTTATGTGGAAAAGTCCACCAAAAACCTAACCCCCTAGCCCCCTTCCCGTGTCGGGAAGGGGGAAAATTCAAAGTCTCTCTCCTTTTAGGAGAGAGATTTAGAGAGAGGTTTTCCAGATGCCGTGAAAAGTCAGTTCTTACGTTCAGATCAAAGATTTAGTGGTCTACAAGACGCTCGCGGACTCGCTAACGCTACGCTATCAGTGGTGGGTTCAAGCCCCCAGTGATTGCAATTTTTAATTTTACATTTTTAATTTTTAATTGGAGCGAAGCGACTTGACTCACTCCGGCATGAATGCGCGGGTATTCAACAGGTACATACTCAGGGGTTTTCGACATTTTTCTTACAAGGGTTTGTTGAGTGCCTGCGTTCGTTATACCCCTATGGAGAAGTAAGCTACGCGTAGCGTCTGTCTGCGACACGCTGCGCGAACGCAGAGAAGAATTTGTGATAGTGAGCGATCGCCATCATAAATGTTAAGAAAGATGTGGCTAATTAATAGCCTTCTAGGGGAGAGGCTTTAATTTTTTCTTTTTTTTTATTAGAGAAGCTTGCTAGGGGATTAGATTTCGCGTTGGTTTTTCCAGATGACGTGAAAAGTGATCAAAATCCCCGACTTTTTAGAGAAATCGGGAATCTGAGCCTTCGATTTCCATAAAAATTGGTTAATCTCAGCAATAACTCTTCAACAACGGTAATTAATCCCAACAAATGCTGACCATCTTCCACCTCTTTACTCCTCTGTTTTATTGGCAATAGGGGTATTTACTAGGTATTTTTTCCTACTTTTGGGGTGGTTTTTAGTGAAACAAGTACCCTAAAATTACAAAAAATCCTGAAATCTATATAAATTAATGGTTTCATCTATCCACATCAGGCTACAACACCTTAGAATGATTCATTGAAAAGTCGAGCCGATGGGATGTACAGCCGTTTTGAGTAAAAATACTCCCAAAGGATGATTTTTGTATTTCTGCGAACAGAGATTCCAGTACTGATGTATCAAGGTGCATCCGTAAAAAAATCTCAAGTAAACCTTCAGGAGATTGACATGAACAAAGGTGAATTAGTTGATGCCGTAGCTGAAAAAGCTAGTGTTACCAAGAAACAAGCGGATGCAGTCTTAACTGCCGCTCTGGAAACGATTATTGAAGCGGTTTCCTCTGGTGATAAGGTAACGTTGGTGGGATTTGGCTCATTTGAATCACGGGAACGTAAAGCCCGCGAAGGTCGCAATCCGAAAACAAATGAAAAGATGGAAATCCCAGCGACGAGGGTTCCTGCCTTCTCGGCAGGAAAACTGTTTAGAGAAAAGGTAGCACCCCCAAAAGCATAGGTTCTGTCTTCGGGAACTCTTTTTTAATGCGGCAACCTGCACACGGGGGAAATTTAGCCTGGGCAGCAGCACTGGCTGGCTGTCCCCCTGACGCTATTCTGGATTTTTCTGCTAGCATCAGCCCATTGGGACCTCCAAACAGCGCGATCGCTGCTATACTGTCCCAAATTGGTAATCTTAAGCACTATCCAGACCCAAACTATAGTGAACTGAGACTAGCTCTCAGTCACTTCCATCAATTGCCTTCTGAGTGGATTCTGCCGGGTAACGGCTCCGCAGAATTACTCACTTTAGTAGGTAGGGAATTAGCTCAATTAGCCGCGATAATTTTAATCACTCCAGCCTTTGGTGACTATTACCGAACCTTGGCAGCGTATAACGCTAATGTGCTGGAGTGTCCTTTGTCATTAGTCACTGGTCATTGGTCATTATTCCTTGACAAAGGACAGAGGACAAAGGACAAAGGACTATTGTTGAATAATCCCCACAACCCAACCGGAAAACTATTTTCGCGGGACTCTATATTGCCCTACCTGGAGCAATTTGCTTTGGTTGTGGTGGATGAAGCATTTATGGATTTTGTGCCGCCCAATGAGGAACAAAGCCTGATTCCGGTGGTGCAAGAATATCCGAATTTAGTAATATTGCGATCGCTAACCAAATTTTACAGTCTCCCAGGACTGCGATTAGGATATGCGATCGCACACCCCGACTGCCTAGCTAAATGGCAGCTATGGCGTGACCCCTGGCCTGTAAACACACTAGCGGCGGCGGCGGCAATTGCGGCACTCCAGGATAAGGAGTTTCAGCAGCAAACCTGGGCATGGCTACCACCTGCACGAAATCAACTCTTTCAGGGTTTAGCTAAAGTACCAGGATTGCAACCCCAAGCAAGTGCTGCTAACTTTTTACTGGTTGAGTCCCAAGAGTCTACGTCGCAGTTACAGCAACAATTACTCAAGCATAATCAGATTTTAATCCGCGATTGCCTTAGTTTTAAAGAACTAGGCGATCGCTTTTTCCGGGTTGCTGTACGTGAAGAGTCCGATAACCAACGCTTACTCACAGCGCTAGACTCAGTGCTGAGTGCTGAGTGCTGAGTGGGGAGTAGGGGAGATGAGATAATTTTTCACTCTCCCCAATGCCCAATGCCCCATGCCCAATGCCCAATGACAAATGACAATTGACTACGATGTTGTAATTATTGGTGGCAGTCTTGCTGGATACTACGCTGCTCTTGCTGCAACCCAACTACGTGCTACAGTTGCCCTGGTGGAACCTAAAGTAGACTACGGGTTCACTCATCATCATGCTCTTACCGAAATCGGTAAACTGGCGCAGAAGTTGAATGATGCTGCTGGTTTTGGTATTTATGCCACACACACTAATACCTCAGAAGAACGCCACATATCTATGGCATGGCAAGAAGCGATGCTATATGCTCAATGCGTCGCCTCAAATCTCAGAGAACAGCATTCTCCAGCCATCCTAGCCGCACAGGGAGTCGATGTCATCGTTGGCAGTGGTCAATTTCAATCTTCACCCCAACTAGCTTTTGCAGTTAACAATCGCCTTCTACGCGCCCGTACCTATTTGCTAGCCAGTGGTTCACGTCCAGAAATTCCAGAGATTGACGGATTGCAAACCACTGGCTACCTTACCCTTTCTAATATTTGGCAATCCTTACAGGGAAAGACATTACCTCAAAATTGGGTAATTATTGGTGGAATTCCCCAAAGTATTGAAATTGCTCAAACTTTAGCGCGGTTTGGTTGCAGTGTGACGTTGGCAGTCAAGCATCCATATCTTCTACCCAATATTGACCCTGAGATAGCCATATTGCTTCAAGCACAGTTGGAAGTCGAAGGTGTGCGCGTCCTCACCGATAAACCAGTGACTCAGGTGAGGGTAATTGAGAATAAAAAGTGGGTTCAAGCAGGAGATAAGGCCATTGAAACTGATGAAATTTTAGTGGCGACTGGACAACAGCCGAATCTTGAATCTCTAAATTTGGCAATGGTAGGCGTGAAATGGCATCGGCGTAGCTTAGTGGTGAATGATAAACTGCAAACCACTAACCAGCGCATTTACGCTTGTGGTGATGTAATTGGTGGTTACGACTTTGCGAATGTCGCTAATTATGAAGCAAAAATTGCACTGAACAATGCACTGTTTTTCCCCAGATTACGAGTAAACTATCGTTCCATCCCTTGGGCAATGTTTTCTGTGCCGATGGTGGCGCAAGTTGGTCTGACAGAGATGCAGGCAAAACGCCAATTTCGTCGAGATGAAGTTTTAGTTTTGCGACAGTATTTTAAAACAGTGGCAGCAGCTCAACTTCGAGACGAAACCACTGGTATATGTAAATTAATTGTGCTACGCAATGGTGAAATTTTGGGAGCTTCAATATTGGGATTAGAAGCTGGAGAATTAATTAATTTGATTGCCTTGGCAATGTCACAAAAAATTAAAGTCAAAGATTTAGCGAATTTATCTCCCGTCTATCCTAGTTTTTCAGAAATCCTGGAACAAACAGCAAGAGAGTGGAGTAAGCAAAAGTTAAATAGCAACATTGCTTTGCAAGAGTTTTTAGAAGGCTTTTTCCATTTCCGCCGCAATTGGAATTTGTGAGTTTGCGAGTTAGGAGTTTGGTTAAGGCAAGAGACGCGATAAATCGCCGTCTCTACAAAAGATTGATTCTTGTAGAGACGGCGATTCATCGCGTCTCTTGCCTTAACCGAACCGTATTGATTG
>NZ_JBDNJQ010000405.1:0-927 GCF_051172895.1 Nostoc sp. CALU 1950
AGAGCTGATTCGTAAAGAAAATCTAAAGAGAACAGAGCCTCATTTGACTTAGGCTATAGGCTAAATCAATAACACTTATGTTGTTGTCGATGAGTCGTCTACCCGCAATTAAGAACCAAGAGCGCAAACCTTACCCAAGCGATTTAAGCGATGCCGAATGGTTAATTCTTAAGCCTCTTTTACCCACACCCAAGGGATTTGGGCATCCGGTAGAAGTAGATTTACGAGAAATTCTGAATGCGATTTTCTACGTGCAACGCACCGGGTGTCAGTGGGAAATGCTGCCTCATGACCTTCCTCCTTACACAACGGTGTATGGTTACTTTCAAAAATGGCAACGTAAAGGCATTTGGCAGCAGATTCACGACCAAGTGCGCCATCAACTGCGACAAAATTTAGGGCGAGATGAATATTCTACCGTTGCGATCGCTGATTCTCAATCAGTAAAGACAACGGAAAAAAAGGGGAGGTCTACGGTTTTGATGGTGGCAAGAAGGTTAAAGGACGTAAACGCCATATCGTTGTAGACTCTCAAGGATTGTTACTTGGGGTTTTCGTCACCGAAGCCAATGCCTCAGAAAGACTAGGGGCAGTGGTTGTGCTGGATGAAGCAAAGGAAAAATTGTCCAAATTAGAAGTGATATGGGTAGACCAAGGTTATTCTGGCAAGAACTTTGCCAATGCTGTTACCCAGGTCTGTGGTGAGAAAGTACGGGTGGAAGTGATTGAACGAACCTCCAACACCTTCGAGCAGTTGCCCAAGCGATGGATTGTTGAGCGCACTTTTGGCTGGCTGAATCGATTTCGGCGGTTGAGCAAAGATTATGAGGTGTATTCCGAGGTGAGTGAAGCGATGATTTATGGTTCTTTGCTTCGTCTCATGGTCAGGCGATTAGCTATTTAACATTTACTTTACGAATCAGCTCT
>NZ_JBDNJQ010000406.1:0-922 GCF_051172895.1 Nostoc sp. CALU 1950
AGATTTTATCTATGTTAGAAGAGGCTGCTGGCACAAGGATGTATGAAATGAAAAAAGACTCTGCTTTGAAGACTTTGGAGAAGAAGCAAAGCAAAGTCGACGAGATAGATAAGCTTCTCGACCAAGAAATTCTTCCTGCTCTTGAGAAGCTAAGGAAGGAGAGGATGCAGTACATGCAGTGGGCCAATGGCAATGCAGAGTTAGATCGGTTAAAAAGATTCTGTGTTGCATATGAATATGTTCAGGCAGAGAAAGTCCGAGATAACGCAGTTAGTGGAGTGCAACAGATTAAATTGAAGATTACAGAGAAAGATGATACTGCTATAAGGTTAAAAGACGAAATAGAAGAGATGGAGAAGAAGATTTCTCTCTTGACTGCTGAGAAAGAAGCACAATTAGGTGGCGAGTTACAGACCATTTCAGAAAAAGCAGATTCTTTATCATGTTCTCTAGTGAAGGAAACTTCCATTATGAAAAACCAAGGGGAGTCGCTAAAGGCGGAGAAGAAAACTGCTCAAAAGGTGACTAATGGTGGTTATTTACAGTATCTGTTGTCATAGTTTTGGTTGATATCTGTCTCTCATGTGCAAAGGCATCTGTCTCTCTGTATATTGTGTAAGATTGTACCAACATAGGTTCTAGCAGGTTTAAATATAGTGCTAATGCTTTGACAGATTGTGAAGAGTATAGAAGACATCAAGAAATCAATAGGTGAGAGGGATTCTGCTGTCCAAAAAGCCGAGGATGGTGCAGCTGATCTGAAAGAGAAAGTTGCCAATCTTGCTAAGAATTTGGAAGATTGTGAAAGAGAATACCAGGTATGCTCATTGTGTGTGGAGTTTTTAGATATAATCTCATTAGTTGCTTGTCTTATCTTACACTCAATATATAATCACTATTGGTAGGGTGTGTTAGCTGGTAA
>NZ_JBDNJQ010000407.1:0-914 GCF_051172895.1 Nostoc sp. CALU 1950
AGAGGCTGTTTGAAAAGTTTTGATGGGTCAAATTTTATGCTAATCGCCTCACCATGATGCGGATCATGGCAAGGTAAATAAACGTCTCGGATGTTTCGGGCAATAACTCATAGTCTCGAACTAATCGGCGACATCCCATGAGCCAACCAAAAGTTCGCTCTACAACCCAACGTTTTTTGAGCAAGACAAAGCCTTTAGCCTCTTGGGAGCGCAACACTACCTGCACAATCCAACGGCAAAAATTCATTACCCACTGCATGAAAGGTTCTCCATCAAAACCACCATCTACCCAGATAGTGGTCAAACGAAATATCTTGTGATGGGACTGTTTGACCCGTTTTAGAACTTGTTTTCCCCCTTCTCGTTCACCGACATTGGCTGCGGTGACTAAAACCCTCAACACTAATCCCAAAGTATCGACCGTCATAAATCGCTTGCGTCCTTTGATTTTCTTACCCGCATCGTAACCCACTGCTTGACTCACCATCGCTGCACTCTTAACGCTTTGGCTGTCGATGATCGCTTCTGATGGACTTGGATGGCGCTCTATTTCGATTCTTGTCCACTCTTGCAAGCTATCGTGTATGTGCAACCACGTTCCATCTTTGCGCCAGTTCCGGAAATAAGTGTACACAGTCTGCCACACGGGAAAATCACCAGGTAACGCTCGCCATCTCACTCCTTCAATTAGAACGTAGAAGATGGCGTTGAGTACTTCCCACATATCGACTTCACGTTTACGACCACCTGGCTTTGGTTCTGGAATCATGTCACTGAGAAATTCATATTGGGCGTGGGTCAGGTTGCTGGGGTATGCTTTACTCATGCTGCTCTCTCGGTGCTGTCTACTATCTATTCACAGCCTATACCGAGAGAGCTTTTTTACAACATTCCCGACTTTTCAAACATCCTCT
>NZ_JBDNJQ010000408.1:0-867 GCF_051172895.1 Nostoc sp. CALU 1950
AAGGGGGGCTAGGGGGGATCTAATTCTATGCAGCTTCATACAAAATTGGTATAAGTTTGATCGTACTAGAGATTTGGGGGGTCAATTACTTAGCCTTTAGTTGTATTAATCGCCAGCCAAGTTTATTAGGACTTACGCAACTGGCATATTATTTTAAGTTTGTAGTAAGGACTTTAGTCCTCTCTTCGAGACGCTACGCGAACAAAATAAGGGCTGAAGCCCTTACTACAAGCAAAAAAAATTTTATTTTCTGTGAAACTAGCGTAAGTCCTGTTTGTATTTGTTCAAAGTTCAAACCTTTATTAATTTCAGGATAAGACGACTTTGAAAATAAAATCAAATAGTCTTCTTTCTTAAAATGATAAATTAAATTTATGATTATTATGATGCTCTGACTTGAGATGGAAATTTCTATCTCAGGAGCAATAGACGTAAAAGAACACTCTGTCGTAAAAGTTGGGAATGTATAGTGCTTTATAAATTTTGATCTATATGCCTCAAAGTAGAAGCCTACTTGCAGCGAAGCAACCTAATATTGGCAAACTAGTTCGTGCCCTGCGACAAGAGTTAAATCTGTCTCAAGAAAAATTTGCTGCCGAGTTTGGTGTAACTTTCCCAACAATTAACCGTTGGGAAAATGGACATGTAACACCTTCTCCTTTAGCAATACAGCGAATGAGTAGCCTACTCAATGAATTAGGTGAACGTGGTCAAATTCTTAAGAAAACATACTTCCGAGAAGAGGAGTAGGCTTTGTGAGTTCTGCATGGAAATTAGTAGTAGTCTGTCCCATTAGTTATGAGTGGTTAGCAGTGGTCAGATCCCCGACTTCTTAAAGAAGTCGGGGATCTCGTAGCCCAGCAAAAT
>NZ_JBDNJQ010000409.1:0-823 GCF_051172895.1 Nostoc sp. CALU 1950
GATTAAGCGTAAATTATTCAGTCGGTGATTCCAACTAGAAATGTTATTCCACCAAGGATGTTGACGCAACTTGAATAACAGGTTCTTATCTGAAGAATCATCGCCTGCATTTTCTGATTGATTCCTGACAGAAAACTGCAAACTAACCATCAAAAAGACACTCTCGACAATTTCCCACCAGCGTTCAATTTGATGGTACTCAGTCAAGCGAAAATCTGCCCACCCTAACTGATTTTTACATTGTTTAAAACCATACTCTATCCAAGTTCTCAAGCCATAATTATTGCCAATTACCGCCGGAGGTGTATCTGATAAATTGGTCATTATATACCAAGTAGAATTATCAGGTAGCTTAGTTATATCTGTTGTAATTTGCCAATACCTCCAAGTTCTCCGCTTCCCAAAGATAATTTCTCTCATGTAGCGTTCTTCAGTTTTACCATTAGAGAAGATTCGCTCAAAATTTTTCCATCTATTGTACCTAATTCCTTGCCCAGATGGCATCCAGACACCATGATTACAACGAAATTGCCACAATAAATGGCATTTTATATTGATTCAATACACTCAGAAAAGTGTCACTTTCCCCGTAAAGACTATCTGCTAAAACTAACTCAAACTTAAACCCTATCTCTTGGAGTTCCGTAATTATTTCTGCTGCTAATTGAGTCTTTGTCTTATAGATATCATCTCCTTTGAGCCGTTTCTTAGGTTTGTAGATTCTAAACAGTAATGGAAACGTTACTCCTTGCCATATTCCATAAGCATTTACAGATACTATTCCATTCTCTGTCTTTCCTAAGTTACCTATATACTGCCTCTC
>NZ_JBDNJQ010000410.1:0-812 GCF_051172895.1 Nostoc sp. CALU 1950
TCTAGAATATATTACGCCAGAATTAGGAATTTTTTTCTCAAAGAAGCAACAGGAACTTCATCGGGAAGAGTAAGAATAATTAAAAGTATTCTTGGAGAATTACGAGTCAGTGAGAAACAAGCACGAAAGTTAAAAATAGAAAATCATCAAAAAATCAGCCCTTACTTAGAGGAATGTTGTTTGAGAGCCAGTGCAAATTTTTCTTATGAAAATGCGGCTAAAGATATTTATAAATATATTGGTATATCGCTCTCTGCTAGCACACAACAAAGAATAGTTCAGCGGTATGAGTTTCCGGAAATAGAATGTGGACAACAGATAGAAGAAATTAGCGTGGACGGGGGTAAGGTAAGGCTTCGGACTGACATAAAAGGAGAGCCATGCATCTGGAAAGACTATAAAGCCATCTGTATCAACCAAGAAATAAAAGTAGCTAGATTGGGTGAAAATGAAGCTTTAATCGATTGGGTAAATCAACAACAGTTAGGCGACCCACTAACTTGCTTAGGTGATGGACATCCAGGAATTTGGAAAATAAGTCGACAATTTAATTGTCCAGGGGAAAGACGGGAGATTTTAGATTGGTTCCATCTCATCGAAAATCTACACAAAGTTGGTGGTTCTCTCAAGCGGCTCAAAGCTGCGGAAACTTTTCTTCTGTCTTGGAAAAGTTGATGAAACTCTCGCTCTCATCTCTCCACTTAAAGCTAAAAAAGCTCAAAATTTCTGCCAGTATTTGGAAACTCATCGGCATCGAATTGTCAATTATGATTATTATCAATCCGAAGGTATTTGTTCTATTGGTTCTGGTG
>NZ_JBDNJQ010000411.1:0-806 GCF_051172895.1 Nostoc sp. CALU 1950
CTGAATTAAACGTAAAAACAGCAATTGATGCTTGGATTGATGAAGGAATAGAGCCGTAGTTTAGATATGAATAGCTATTTTATTCGCTCACACAATTCTTACAAGAGAAAGTCACAATAGAAACTGATGGCAATCAAAGTAAGCTCCAAACCATTTTGGCTGGAAGTGAAAGTAATAAAATTTAATCTCCTCAAGCCAAAACGTATTTTTTGGGTCAGTGTCTTTTCTTCCGTGTTCTTGCTTTTTCCTATTTCTGGCTTGGCTGTAACTGTACAAGAAGTTCCAAATCCCCGCAAAGAGCATGGTGGTTGGGTAACTGATATGGCAGGAATTCTCAACGACGAGACAGAAGCCCAAATCAATCAGATGGTTTCTGAATTGGAGGCAAAAAAAGGAATGGAAATGGCAGTAGTAACCGTGCCAGAAACAAGTTCTGCTACATCACCGAAAACATTTGCCAGGGAATTGTTTAATTTTTGGGGAATCGGTAAGAAAAGACAAGATAATGGTGTACTAGTTTTGATCTCTGTAGGTGATCGGCGTGTAGAAATTGAAACGGGTTATGGTGTAGAAGCGATTTTACCTGATGCCAAAGTAGGAAATATTATCGATACTCAAATCATTCCCCACTTCAAAAAAGGAGATTTTGCAGGCGGTACACTGGCAGGAACCAAAGCATTAATAGTAGTTCTCAAGTCGGATCAACCATCATCTGGAAGTCAGGTAACACCACCAGAGACTCAAACAACCTCAAATAACACAGGTGGCGGGATTGTATGGGGAGTTTTAGCTGGAGGTGGAATAAT